>NZ_JBHVYI010000145.1:0-13924 GCF_042880975.1 Streptomyces sp. NPDC058289 | reverse complement strand
CCCTCGGTGGTCGCCGAAGGCCGCCGGGTCATCGGCAACATCACCCGCGTCGCCACCCTCTTCCTCACGAAGACGGTCTACTCGGTGCTGCTGGCCGTCCTGGTGGTCTGCTCCCAGGTCGAGTACCCGTTCCTGCCGCGCCACCTGACGCTGCTGTCCACGCTGACCATCGGCATCCCGGCCTTCTTCCTGGCCCTGGCGCCCAACAAGGAGCGGGCCAAGCCGCACTTCGTGAAACGCGTGATGCGGTACGCGATCCCGGGCGGGGTCATCGCCGCCGTCGCCTGCTTCGTCACCTACGTGATCGCCCGCCACCACTACTCCGGCCCCGACGCCCTCAAGGCCGAGACCAGCGCCGCGACGCTCGCGCTGTTCCTGACCTCGATGTGGGTGCTGGCGATCATCGCCCGTCCCTACACCTGGTGGCGGGTCGGCCTGGTCGGCGCGATGGGCGGGGCCTTCCTGATCGTGCTCGTCGTGCCCTGGCTCCAGGACTTCTTCCAGCTCAAGCTGGAGGGCGCCGTGATGCCGTGGACCGCCGTGGGCATCGCCGCCGCGGCGGCCACCCTCATCGAGTTCACCTTCCGGTGGGTGGCCCGCAAGTTCCCGGCGTAGTCGCTCCCGAAGGTCCCGGCGCAGCCCCTCCTGCGGGGGCGGTCAGGCCGCCAGCGCGTGGTCCACGCGGGCCGCGATCCGGCTGCGCAGGCCCAGGATGGCCACCGCGGCGAGCAGTCCGACGACCAGGGCCCCCCACCACAGGGCGGCCGCGCCGACCCCGGTGTAGAGGGTGACGCCCAGGGTGAGGGCGGAGAAGCGGGCCATGCCCCAGGCCCAGCTGAAGGCGCCCTGGTAGCGGCCCCGGGCGTCGGCCGGGGCCAGGTCGGCCACCACCGAGGCCGCGATGCCGGCCACGGCCACCTCGCCGAGCGACCAGACGACCACCGAGACCACGTACCCGGTGACGGAGTCCGCGACCCCGGTCAGCGCCACCCCGGCGGCGATCAGGGCGCCGCCCGCAGCCTGCACCGGCAGCTGCGGCAGTCCCGACAGCCGGGCCGACACGAACGGCTGCAGGGCCACCACCAGGACGGCGTTGACCGCCGCCAGGGCTCCGTACACGGCCGGCGAGAGCCCGCTGTCGCGGACGGCCAGCGGCAGAGCCACCTCGGTCAGCGAGTACACGAACAGCTGGATCCCGAGCAGGGGGAGCAGCAGGAGAAGCAGCCGGTCGCGCAGGACCACCCCGTAGCCCAGGCCCGTGGCCTTGGCCGGAGCGGTGCGGGCCGGTTCGCGCAGCCGGGTCGCGACCACGGCCGCGTAGACGAGGGCCGTACCGGCGTCGACGGCGAAGAGCAGCCAGTATCCGTGCGCGGCGAGGAAGCCGCCGAGGACGCCGGCGACGGCCGTGCCGATGTTGACGCCCCAGTTGAACAGGGCGTACGCGCGCTGCCGCCACCCGGTGTCCACCGAGTCGGCCAGCAGCGCGAACGCGGCGGGCCCGACGGTGGCTCCGGCGGTGCTGAGCAGCAGCGCGGAGGCGGCCATCGTCCAGAGCCCCGGGGCCAGGAAGAGCGCGCCCTGCGCGACGGCCGAGCCGATCAGCCCGATCAGCATGGTGGGGCGGCGGCCGATCCGGTCGGCCAGCAGCCCGCCGACGGCGGGGCCGAGCAGGTGGCCGGCGCCGAGCGCGCCGAGCACGAAGGAGATGTCGGAGCCGGTGATGCCCCGGTCGGCGAGGAGGAAGACCAGGAACGGGGTGACGAGGTAGCCGAGCCGGTTGATGATCGAACCGGCGAAGAGGGTCCAGACGAGGGGCGGGAGTCCGCGGAAGGTGGAGGGCATGACATGAGCCTGCGCCGGGACGCCGGCGGGTCCTATTGATTAAGGTGGGGCCGAATCCAACGGGTGGCGGCGGGGGTACGCAGGACCATGGAATACGAACTGAGCTTCTCGGCGGCCGATTTGGCGCAGACCCGCTTCGCGGTGTCGCCGATGTGGGAGGTCGTCACCAGCTTCCGGCTGCTGAACGTCGAGACCGATCCGCCGCTGCACCGCCACTGGGCCGCGCAGGTGCGGCCCCGGCTGCTGAGCGCGGGCCTGGACCGGGGCTGGCTCGCCGCCCTGATCCCGGGCGCAGGCTACATCGCGGACTTCCTCAACCCGACCCCGGCCGGCCCCTTCCCGGAACTGTCCGCCGAGCTGGCGGGCATCCGCGCGAGCAGCCCGGAGAACGTGCGCGCCGACCTGGCCACCATCGCGGGGAAGTCCCGCCCGGCGGCGCGCCTGAGGCTGCTCCACGAGGACCCCGAAGCCGTCCTGGAGAAGGTCACCGACGAGATCCAGACCTACTGGGAACTCGCGCTCGCACCCTACTGGCCCCGGCTCCGCCAGCTCCTCGAAGCCGACGTGTTCCACCGGGCCCGGCAGGTCGCCGAGCACGGCTCCGCGCACGTCCTCAACGAGCTCCACGACACCGTCAGTTGGGATGACGGAACCCTGCGCATGGTCCGCCGCCAGTGCTCCCTGACCCGCGACGAGTCCGGCGCCGGTCTGCTGTTGGTGCCCTCCGCCTTCGCCTGGCCCCGGGTCCTGACCCGCGCGGTGGCCCCGGACCCTCCCCAACTGGCCTACCCGGCCCGGGGGATCGGCACCCTGTGGGAACCCCGCGCGACCAAGGCCACCGACGCGGTGGCCGCCGTGCTGGGCCGCTCCCGGACCCTGCTGCTCGCCGAACTGGACACCCCGGCCTCCACCACCCAACTGGCCCGCCACAGCGGCCTGTCCGCCGCCGCGGTCTCCCAGCACCTCACGGCCCTGCGCGACGCGGGCCTGGTCACCGGCCACCGCGCCGGCCGCTCGGTCCTGTACGCCCGAACGGCCATCGCGGACGCGCTGCTCACGCCGGTGGGCGCCGGTACGCCCTGATGCCGTGGCCGGCATCGAATCGTGATCAAGCAAAGCTGGTGCGATCCGGTGGCCCGTGTGTGAGATTACGGCTGATCAACTCTTTCTTCCCTGGGGGGAACAGCACATGAGACGAGCGCGTGTACTGCCACTGGCAGGACTCGCCCTGGCGGTGGCCCTGGGCTCCGCGGCCCCGGCCGCCGCCGCGAGCGATCCCGCGGCACCGAAGGTCACGGCACCCCGTACCCTTCCCACGCCCGAATTCGCGGGTGAGAACACTTCCTCCCCCTGCTACACCGACCCGTACAGCGGGTCCGGAGCGGGCTGGATCGGCGCGACCGTCGAAGACGTCAGGCTCCGCGTCAAGGCCACCGGCCCCTCGGGTACGCGGCTCCAGACCACGTTCCAGCTCTGGGACACCTCCTACGGGGGCAAGCGCACCAACCTGACCAACGCCTGGTCCGCGCCGTCCGAGCAGACCGCGTACGTCAGCGGCGACCTGCTGAAGGAGGGTGGCCAGTACGGTTGGCGGGCCCGTGCCACCGACGGCAAGCTGACCGGCGCCTACACCCCCTGGTGCTACTTCCGGGTGGACACGACGCCGCCGACCGCCGAGGTCACCACGGACGCGGCCCCCAAGACGGTCGGCCAGGAGGCCTCCTTCACCCTGCACGCAACCGACACCGGATCGGAGGTCGCCTGCGCCCGCTGGCAGACGGATTCGACTTTCAGCGTCGGCTGGAGCTGCTCGGACGAGGCCACCGACCTCCACGTCGTACGGCTCACCGACGGCAGGGCCGACATCAAGGTCAAGCCCGAGTCCTGGGGGTCCCAGGCCGTCTACCTGGAGACGATGGACAACGCGGGCAACGTGTCCCAGCGCGCCTACCTGAGCTACTACGCGCAGTCGAGCACCGCCCCCATCGCCCTCGGTGACATCGACGCGGACGGCAAGCCCGACGTCCTGGTCCCCGATGCGGCCGGACACCTGCGCACCCGTGGCGCGGACCCGCGCGACACCCCCAATGCCCACGCCGCCGCGGCCCCGGGCGACCTCGGGAGCTGGGCCCGGGTGCAGTACACCCACCGCGGCTCGCTGCACCAGGACAGGGTGGACGACCTGGTGGCGCACGCCCCCGGAGGAGCCTTCCTGTACCTCTTCCACAACGGCGGCGCGGGGCATTTCACCGAGCAGGGTCCGGTGATGCTGGGCAAGCCCGGCACCTGCAAGGGCACGGCAGGCAAGGTCATCGACTGTGCGAAGAACGGCCTCGGCGGAGACTGGTCCAAGGTCACCGGGATCGCGGCCTACGGTTCGCCCCGGGGCGACACCCCGGCCGACGGGCAGCGTCTGACCCGCACTTCGCTGCTGTTCGTCGAGAACGGTCGCCTGTGGCTGGTGGAACCGACCTTCGGCGGTCGGCTGAGCACTGAGGCGGTCCTGGTCTCGGGCAACACCAACCGCTGGGCCGGCTACGACCTGCTCACCCCGGGCCGGGCGCAGGGCACGGACTTCCCGACCCTGTGGGCCCGCTCGCAGAAGGACGGCACGGTCCGGGCCTTCACCATCAAGGGCACCCCTGCCGCCCCCGACTTCTCCGCCTTCGCCAACCCGACCGCCGGGCCGGTCCTGACCACCCTGGCCCCGGCCGCGCACCCGCGCGTCGGCTCCGACGGCGACCTCACGGGTGACGGCATCCCGGACCTCTGGTCCGCCGACGCCTCCGGCAAGGTCAAGGTCTTCCCGGGCAAGGGCAAGGCGAAGCCCTACCCGACGGTGACGGGCTTCGGCGCGGCCCGCTGAGCAAGAGCCACCACCCCGTACGGTCTCCGGCGCCCCATAGTGGGCGCCGGAGGCGTTTCCTCAGTCGAACCAGCGGTCCCGCGCCAGTTCCGCCGTTCGCGACGGGTCTTCCAGGAGGGCCGCCACCTCGAAGCGGCGCGGCCACTGGCCCGCCGCCCAGGCGAGGGCCGCCGCGACTCCCTCCAGGGTGGAGGCGTGCAGGGTGCCGTCCGGGGTGCGGCGCCAGTCGAGCTCGATGCCGCCCGCCAGGAGTTCCTCGTGCTCCACGTAGCTCTTCGGGGTGGCCGGGCCCAGGAGCTGGTGCACGGATTCGGGGACCTCGTGCTCCTCGCCCTCGGTGGTCACCACCGCGGGGACCGTCTCCGAGAGGCGCCGGACCTGGAACAGCTCCGCCAGGTCGGCGGCCCGGGACGGGGCGACGGGGAGGAGCGGGAGGCCCTCCGTCAGCGGCAGCAGGTCCGGGGCGTCCGCGATCAGCGCCTCGGAGGCGTCCACCACGACCACCTCGCCGTCCATGACCGCGCGCAGCTCGTCGGGCAGGGTGACCTGCTCGGGGTCCAGCTCGGCCAGTGCCCCGTACAGGCCGTGCAGTTGGCGTCCGCCGACCTCCAGGTCCGGGTCGGCGAGGCGGCCGAGCAGCTCGGCGGCGCCGCCCGGCTCCTCCAGCAGGGCGGGCACGGTGGTGCGTACGCCCAGGGCCCGCAGGACCTGCTCGTCCTCGAAGCCGGTGGCGTCCGCCGGGGTGTAGAGGCCCGCCAGCAGCGGGTCGCCGCCCGCCGAGCGCAGTCCGGCCGGGCGGCGGCCGTCCAGGACGGGGTGGTCGCGCAGCCACCAGGCGGTGTACGAGCGCACGGAGCGGGTGGTGCCGTCCGGGAGCAGGACCCGCACGGGCTGGGTCAGGGCGTCCCGGAGGGGAGGCTGGGCCAGCATGGCCAGGGCCTGGGGCCAGCAGTCGTCGTCGACCAGGTCGAGGTCCCGTACGGCGACCAGCTCGGTGGCGACCGGCGGCACGGGGGTGTCGGGGAGCTGGTCGAGGAGGTCCTCGCACCACACGTCGACGGCGTCGAGCAGACCGGCGTCGTCGGGCTCGGCGAAGTCCCCGTCGCGGGGCTCCAGTTCGTCGGGGTCCAGGACCACGTCGGTGGCGCGGACCAGCTGGAAGGTGGCGAGGACGCCCACGGCGGTCAGGGTCCGCTCGTCCCAGCGCTCCACCAACTCGGCGTCCACGTACGGGATCTCGTCCTCGCGGACCACGGATGCCAGCGGGGAGCCGGGCAGCAGGAGCTCGCCGGCCGGGGTCGGTTCGCCGTCCTCGTCGGGCAGGGCGAGCGCGCCCAGCCACGGTTCGTCGCCGGGGGAGAGCTCGGCGTCCCGGACCAGGCCGAGGACGATGTCGGCCAGTTCCTCGGGGTCGAGGGCGTCCTCGTCCCAGATCTCCCCGGCGTCCAGGGAGGCCGCGACGGCCGCCCGCACCTGCGGGGTGGTCAGGACGGCGCGCGGGTTCGCCGGGAGCGCGCCGAGCTTCTCCAGCAGCGGGTGCACCGCGTCCGGGTGGGCCACCTTCAGGCCGAGCCGGGCCAGGCTCTCGGGCGTGCCCGAGCGCGGGGCGTCCGCGCCGGGCAGCAGCAGGTGTCGGGGGCCGATCGCGGTGCGGCCGTCGGCCAGCGGCACGGGGAGGCCGGAGAGCCGGTCCGGGTCGACCCCGGCGAGGCTGTCGTAGAGCCGGTACCACCACTCCGGGGTCCGCTCGATGCCCGCGATCCGCTCGATGGCCTCGCCCAGCGGCAGCCGGCCGACGCCCAGGGTGCGCAGTTCGGGGCGGCGCTCCAGCCCGGCCGGGAGCAGGGTCGGCAGCACCTCCGCGAGGACCCGTACGGTATCGGCGCCCGCACCCTCCACCACCTCGGCCTCGAAGGGGCGCAGGGCGGCCCGCTCCTCTGCCTGTCCGGGCTCCTCGGGCTCCTCGGCGGGGGCGGCGGGCGCGAGGAAGGCGGTACGGGGCAGGCGCGCGATGACGGCGGCGCGCAGGGCCCCGTCGAGCTCGCCCTTGCCGAGCGGGCCGGGTACGAGGTCCACGAGCGCGGTGCTCACCGGTTCCCAGGAGCCCAGCAGTTCGGCGTACGCGTCGGCCGCGCGCTCCACGAGGAAGTCGGTCAGCGGTCCCGGCGCGGGGTGCCGGCGGGTGGTGTCCAGCGGCAGGGTGGCGATGAGCAGCGCGGGGATGCCCAGGGGTTCGTCGGTCGGGGTCGGCGCGTGCACCACGGCGGCGGTCACGGGGCGGACCGGGGCGCCTTCGGCGTCGACGGGCACGGACCAGGACACCGCCCAGACGGGCCGCAGCCGTTCCTCGACGGGCCGGTCGGCGAGCAGCGCCTTCTCGATGGGGCCGGAGTGGCGCACGGTGCGCCAGCGCCTGGGGCCGGACGCGGTGTCCGAGGCGGAGTCGGTGATGACGGTGTACGGGCCTTCGACGCGGCGGGTCAGCGTCCGCACGCCTGCGGTGGGGGTGTCCACGACGACCTCGGCGAGCCCCGGCAGGGTCAGCAGCAGGGCGTCGTCCACGGCGGCCAGCAGCCGCCCGGCCAGCTCCTCGGCGGCGGCGTCGCGCAGCGGGAGGACCACCACGGTGTCGTAGCCCTCGGGCGCGGTGCCCTCGGCGGGCAACGGGAGGCGCAGCAGCGGGACGTGGCCGTCGCGGCGGCGCAGTTCCTCGCCGAGTCCGGAGCTGCCGACGGCCGCTCCCCGGGCCAGTTCCCGGGCCTCGGCCAGGGACCAGCGCACCCCGCCGTGCCGGCCGAGGACGGCGGGCTCGTCGGAGACGGCCAGAACGGCGGCGAAGCCGACGCCGAAGCGGCCGACGCTCCCGGAGGAGTCGTCGCGCTTGGCGGAGGCGCGCAGCGTGGACAGCGACTCCACGCCGGTGGCGTCCAGCGGGGAGCCGGTGTTGGAGACGGCGAGCAGCGCGTGCCCGTCGGGCTGGTCGGTGCCCGCGTGCAGGGTGAGCCGCAGCCGGCCGGGGACCCCGGCGCGGGCGGCCGCGTCGGCGGCGTTCTGCGCGAGCTCGACGACGAGCCGGTCGCGGTAGCCGCCGAGGGCCAGGTCCTCCTCGGCGTTGGCGTCCTCGCGGAAGCGGGCCGGGCCCGCGCCCCACGCGTCGAGCACCCCGCGTCGCAGCCGGGCCGTGCCGAAGGGGTCCACGCCGTCCTGGGCCGCCGTCACTCGCACGCTCACGCTGCTGCCTCCAAGCTGTACTGCGCTGTACTGCGCTGTACGGCATCCACGGAACGCCGGATGCCGAGGCCCTGAAGGTATCGCGTGCGTCGAGCGGCTCCGCAAACGAACCGGCTTCAGGCAGACTTCACGAGACGGTATCGCACAGCTATTTGTGAGGATTGCGCATGATCACGCTCACCAAGGAAGACGGCCCCGCGGACCTGGGCGGCGTAACCCACCTGTCCATCGGTGTCTCGTGGGACCCGACCGTGGGCAGCAGCGGCGGCCTGATGGGCAAGTTCAAGCGGAAGATCGGGACCGACCTGGACCTGATCGCGATCGCGATGCAGGGCTCGGACCCGGTCCGGCTCGCGGGTCTCGACTCCCTGGACCCCATGGGCAACGGCTCTCTGCTCCACAGCGGGGACAACCAGACCGGCCACGGCGAGGGCGACGACGAGACGGTGACCGTCGAGTTCGCCCGAGTACCGGGCAACGTCACGTCCATCGTCTTCGTCGCCGCCGCGTACAAGAAGGGCAGTTCCTTCCAGAGCGCCCGCAACATCAGCTTCAAGGTGTACGACGGCACGGGCGGCAGCACCCAGCAGGTCGCCGACATCTGGCCGAGCCTGCTCGGTACGGACAACGGCTGCGCCGTGGCCAAGGCGATCCGGGACGGGTCCGGCTGGAAGCTCCAGGTCATCAACGAGACCGGGAAGATCAAGCCGGGCGACGAGCAGGCCCTCATGCGGTTCGCCGTGGCGAAGTAGGCGTCACCGGGCGAAGGTCCGGGCTATTCCTGTCCGACGAGGTGCGCGAACACCACGACGTTGGCGTCCCAGTGGCGGTCCTTGGTGAGGTTGCCGCCGCAGGTGATGACGCGGAGCTCCGCCTTGCCGTGGGTGTCCCCGTAGACCTTGTCGGTCGGGAACCGGTCCTTCTTGAACGTGTCGACCTCGTCGACGGCGAAGACGGCGGTGGAGCCGTCGTCGCGGTGGACCTCGATCTTCTCGTCCTTCTTCAGCTTCTTGAGGTTGTAGAAGACGGCCTCGGCGGTCTGGGGCGTGTCCATGTGCCCGACGATGGCGGCCGCGCCCTTCTCCCCGGGGGTCGGGCCCTCCTTGTACCAGGCCGCGTCCTTGGGCTTGGCGAAGTCGGGCTCCTGCATGGTGCCCTGGGCGTCGAGTCCGACCGTGTCGAGCGGGGCGTCGACCTTGATGTCCGGGATCACGATGCGGTCCGGGACGGAGGCGCTCAGCACCGAGGCGGCCTTGGCGTCGGCCGGGTCGTTCTTGGCCGCTCCGGTGCCGCCCCCGGAGGAGCAGGAAGAGATCAGGACGACGGTGAGCGCCGAGGCGCCCGCCAGGGCGGCCACGCGCAGTGCGCGGCCGCTCCGGCGGGGGGCGCGGTCAGGGGTGGACTGCTCAGCCATTGTCTGCGGCGTCCGAGGGGACCCAGCCGAGCGGGGCCTGGCCGGTGTTCACGGAACCCTTGGGGGTCTTGTGGTGGCTCGGGTCGACCGGGGTCGGCTTCGGCTTCGGGGTGACCGGGCCGGTGGCGTCGGTGGAGAACTTGACGGTGTCGAACTTCTTGCCGCCCGCGAAGGCGTCGACGCCGTAGTAGCCGGACTTGACGTCCTTGGCGACGACCGCGGTGCCGGTCCAGACGCCCTTGCCGTCGTTCTTCAGGTTGACCTGGCCGCCGAAGGCGTCGGACTTGACGAACGCGCTCTTCTCGTTCGGCGCCGTCTTGATGGTGACCTGGATCTTGTCGCCGGGCTTGCCGTTGTCCTTGGACAGGCTCAGCGTGGAGGTGGTCGGCGTCGGGGCGGGCTTGCCGTCCTTGACCGTGAGCTGGGCGGTGGCCTGGATCTTCTTGCCGTCGGGGCCCGTGCCGGTGAGGGAGACGCCGTAGTTGCCGTCGGCGACCTTGGAGATCGTGGCGGTGGCGCCGCGCCCGTCGGTCATCTTGACGTCGTTCAGGGCCTTGGAGGAGATGGACAGGTTCGTCGAGCCGTCCGGGACCTCCATCGACATCTGGATGGAGTCTCCCGGCTTGCCGGAGGAGACCGACAGCTTCAGGGCCGCCGGGGCCGCCACCGCGGGGCTCGCGCTGCTGTGCGCGGTCGGGGTGGAGTCGGCGGCGAACGCGGCGGTGGGGACTGCCAGGGCCATAGACGAGGCGAGGGCGATCGCCGAGAAGGTAAGTGCCTTGCGCATGGGGTTCCTCCTGAACGGGCCGGGGTTCGTTCCCGGCACACCAGACATGAGGGACATCCTGGGGTGGTTGGTTGCACCCCTCCGAGGGGCCGGGAGGGACCCCTGCCGAAGGTCCCGCGGCATAAAGCCGCAGGCCGGGAAGGGGGCGGGGATCTTCCGTTTGCGGGCTCTTTGCCCCGATTTTTGGGACCAAGGTCCCGGGTTTCCGGGCCGCGCGGGGGACTTCGTTCTTCAGGGCTCGTTCAGGACTGCCCCAGAACCCCTGCAGGCAGAGCGCGGACGACGCGAAGCCCCCGGTGACGAGGTGTCACCGGGGGCTTCGGAGCGTGTCGGACGGGAGGGGGCCCGCAGGGGTCAGAGGTTCTCGATGACGTAGTCCACGCACGCGGTGAGCGCCTGCACGTCCGCCGGGTCGATCGCCGGGAACATCGCGATACGGAGCTGGTTGCGGCCGAGCTTGCGGTACGGCTCGGTGTCCACGATGCCGTTGGCGCGCAGCACCTTGGCGACCGCGGCCGCGTCGATGTCGTCCGAGAAGTCGATCGTGCCGATGACGGCCGAGCGCTTCGCGGCGTCCGCGACGAACGGGCTCGCGTACTTCGAGGCCTCGGCCCAGCCGTACAGGTGGGCCGCGCTGGCCGACGTACGGCCGGTCGTGAACTCCAGACCGCCCTGGCTGTTCATCCACTCCAGCTGCTGGTCCAGCAGGAAGAGGGTGGAGAGCGCCGGGGTGTTGTACGTCTGGTTCTTCAGTGAGTTGTCGATCGCCGTCGGCAGCGAGAAGAACTCCGGAATGTGCCGGCCGGAGGCGTGCACGCGGGCCGCGCGCTCCAAGGCCGCCGGGGAGAACGCCGCCAGCCACAGGCCGCCGTCGGAGGCGAAGGACTTCTGCGGGGCGAAGTAGTAGACGTCGGTCTCGGTGATGTCCACCGGCAGGCCGCCGGCGCCCGAGGTCGCGTCCACCAGGACGAGGGAACCCTCATCGGCGCCCGCGACGCGCTTGATCGGCGCCGCGACACCCGTCGAGGTCTCGTTGTGGGTGTACGCGTACACGTCCACGCCCGCCTCGGCCACCGGGTCCGGGTGGGTGCCCGGGTCGGAGGAGATCACCGACGGCGCGTCCAGCCACGGCGCGGACTTCGCGGCGCTGGCGAACTTGGAGGAGAACTCGCCGAAGGTGAGGTGCTGCGACTTCCGCTCGATGAGACCGGCGGTCGCGATGTCCCAGAAGGCGGTGGAGCCGCCGTTGCCCAGGATCACCTCGTAGCCCTCGGGGAGGGAGAAGAGGTCCCGGAGGCCCTGGCGCACGGAGCCGACCAGGTTCTTGACCGGAGCCTGGCGGTGGGAGGTTCCGAGCAGGGAGGTACCGGTGGCGGCGAGGGCGTCCAGCGCCTCGGTCCGCACCTTGGAGGGGCCCGCGCCGAAGCGTCCGTCGGCGGGCTTGATGTCAGCGGGAATCTGGATCTCGGCCACAAGCGGAGCGTATCCGGTCCGGGTCCACGCCTCGGAACCCAGTCCACCCGATGAGATGACGCGAACGGGTGGGAGCCGGTGGGAGGCTGTCCGCCGTGACGTCACCCGGTGAACTCGAACGGACATTGCGGAAGAACCTGCGCGGAGAGGTCGACTTCGGCGCCGCCGCCCGGGCCCTGTCGACGATGGACGCCTCGAACTACCGCCGCGTCCCGGTCGGCGTGGTCGCCCCGCGCGACGCCGAGGACGTGGCCGCCGCGCTCGCCGTGTGCGCCGGGGCCGGGGTTCCGGTCGTCCCGCGCGGCGGCGGCACCTCCATCGCGGGCCAGGCGACGGGCATCGGCGTGGTGCTGGACCTCACCCGCCACATGAACGCCCTCGTCTCCCTGGACCCGGCCGCCCGCACCGCCGTCGTCCAGCCCGGCCTGGTCCTCGACCGGCTGCGGGACGCGGCCCGCCCGCACGGGCTGACCTTCGGGCCGGACCCCTCCACGCACTCCCGGTGCACCCTCGGCGGGATGATCGGCAACAACGCCTGCGGGGCCCACTCGGTGGCCTGGGGGACCACCGCCGACAACGTCGCCGAGCTGGCGGTGACGGCGTACGGCGGCTCCTCGCACCGGCTCGGCACCGGCTGGCGGGGCGCGCCGGACGGGCTGCGGGAGCTGGTGTCGGGAAACCTGGCCGTCCTGCGCACCGGCATGGCGGGCGGCTTCTCGCGGCGGATCTCCGGCTACGGCGACCTGGACGCGCTGCTCCCCGAACGGGGCACCGAAGTGGCCCGGGCGTTCTGCGGCAGCGAGGGCACGCTCGGCGTGGTCACCGAGGCGGTCGTACGGCTCGTGGAGCTGCCCGCCGCCCCGGCGCTGGCCGTCCTCGGGTACGCGGACGAGAGCGCGGCCGCGCAGGCAGCGGCGGGGCTCCTCGCCCACGGGCCGCTGACCGTGGAGGGCATGGCGGCCGACCTGGTCGGCGCGGCCGCCGCCGGGCTGCCGCGGGGCGGGGCCTGGCTGTTCGTGGAGATGCGCGACGAGGGCGCGGCCCGGGCCCTGCTCCGGGCCTCCGACGCGGTCGACGGCCTGCTGCTCACCGACCCGGCGGCGCAGCGGGCCCTGTGGCGGATCCGCGAGGACGCGGCGGGCACGGCCACCCGGATGCCCGACGGCACCATGGCCTGGCCGGGCTGGGAGGACTGCGCGGTCCCGCCCGCCCGGCTCGGCGCCTACCTGCGGGAATTCCGGGCCCTGCTGGCGGAGCACGGGCTGCGCGGATCCCCGTACGGCCACTTCGGCGAGGGCTGCGTGCACGTGCGGATCGACTTCGACCTGGTGACGGCGCCGGGCGTGGCCCGCTTCCGGGCCTTCTCCTCGGACCTCGCCGACCTGGTCGTCGCGCACGGCGGATCCCTGTCCGGGGAGCACGGGGACGGACAGGCCCGGGCGGAGCTGCTGCCGCGGATGTACGGGCCTTCGGTGATCGGGCTCTTCGAGTCCTACAAGCAGGTCTGGGACCCGGCGGGCGGCATGAACCCCGGGATCCTGGTCCGCCCGGCACGCCTCGACGAGAACCTCCGCTTCGCTTCCCTCCCGGCGTCCCTGCCCTTCGCGGGGGAGGTGGCGCGGTGCGTCGGCGTCGCCAAGTGCCGGTCGACGGAGGTCGGGGGGCCGGGGGTGATGTGCCCGTCGTACCGGGCCACGGGCGAGGAACGCCACTCCACGCGGGGGCGGGCCCGGCTGCTGCACGAGATGCTGGCCGGGGAGATCGTGACCGACGGCTGGCGTTCGGCGGAGGTCGCCGAGGCGCTCGATCTCTGCCTCGGCTGCAAGGGCTGCCGCAGCGACTGCCCGGTGGGGGTCGACATGGCCGCCTACAAGGCGGAGTTCCTCCACCACCACTGGGCGGGCCGGCTGCGCCCGTTCTCCCACTACGCCCTGGGCGGCCTCCCCGGCTGGCTCCGCCTGATCGCAGCCCTCCGTCTGGCCCGCCCCCTGAACCTCCTGTCCCGCTTCCTGCGCCTCCCGGGCCTGGAGCGGTCCCGCCCCCTGCCCCGGCCGGCCCGGACCCCCTTCACCCGCGGGTGGCGCGCGGTGACCCGCTCCGCGGGGCTGGGTCCCCTACCCGCCCTTCCACCGTTCCCCGGGCTCCGCCCGGACCCGTCCGCGGGTGCGGCGCCGCTGCCGGGGGCCGGCCCCCGGACCCCTGCTCCTCAAACGCCGGAGGGGCTGGATCGGCCAAATCCAGCCTCGCCGGCGTTTGAGGCGCGGGGTCTGGGGCGGAGCCCCAGGGGGTCCGGGGCGCAGCCCCGGGGAAC
>NZ_JBHVYI010000144.1:0-13995 GCF_042880975.1 Streptomyces sp. NPDC058289 | reverse complement strand
ACCTCGGAGTTCTTCTGTTTGACTTTGGTCGGCTGCGTCTGTTGTTTATATGCGACAGCTTGGGGTGGTTCTGCTGGGGGGAGTCGCCCGGCGCCCGGCTGGTCGATGGGGACCTCGACCAGCCGGCCGTCCGGGCGCCGGTACATTGCGCGTGCCGTCCGACAGCCTGTCCTGTCAGTGCTGCACGCATCGACTGCCACGACAGCCCCTGCGAGTGTGGTGTCCAGGACACCACACCCCGGGCCTACGGACGCGGCTGCTAGCGGACGCGGCCGTACATGTTCGGGTTGTACGCGCTGAAGCTGGAGACGCGGACCTGCTTGCCCGGGCGGGGGGCCTCGATGTACTTGCCGTCGCCGAGGTAGATGGCGACGTGGTGGATGCCCGAGGAGCTGCCGTTCGAGGTCCAGAACACCAGGTCTCCGCGGCGCAGCTCGGAGCGGGAGATCGGGGTGGTGGCCCGGTACTGGTCGGAGGCCACGCGGGGGAGGGTGATGCCCGCGGAGCGGTACGCGGCCTGGACCAGGCCCGAGCAGTCCCAGCCGCGGGGGCCGTTGCCGCCCCAGACGTACGGGTCGCCGAGGTGGCTGTTGGCGAAGGAGATGGCGCCCTCCGTGCCCTGGCGGATGGGCGTTCCGGAGGAGCCCGACGAGCCCGACGAGCCCGAAGAACCGGACGAGCCCGAGGAGGAGCCGGAGCCGGAGCCGCCGGCGAAGCGCTCGTACTTGTCCTTGTGCTGGGTCCAGCGCCACCAGCCGGTGGCGTCCTTGTACCAGTACACGCGGTCCGTCGCGTCCCAGCCCGCGCGGCCGCGGAAGGTCGGCTCGGAGGTGCGTACGGAGGAGGGCGAGGAAGAAGAGGAGGAAGAGGGGGCTGCGGTGGAGGAACCGCCGCTGTTCGCCGCGTACTTGCTGTAGTGCTGGGTCCAGCGCCACCAGCCGGTCGCGTCCTTGTACCAGTACTTCGAACCGTCCCAACCGGCGTGCGCAGGGGCCGGCTCGGCGGAGGCGGCGCCCACTCCGGTGCCCATCAGCAGCGTGGCGCCGACGGCCGCGACCACGGCGCCGCGCAGGGTGCAGCGACGGCGGTGGGCCGCGGCGGCCGTCATGGCCGTCGTGCCGCGCGCGCAGCCGGTGCAGTCACAGCTGTCGGGTATTTCCTCGGTGAAGTCGGGCGTGCGCATGCATGATTCCTTTTCCATCGGGGGTGTTGTCAACGCGCGTCGGCGGCAGGGCCGCGCGCCGTGTAGAAGGCCACGGTCAAGTCCTTGACCAGGGCCTTGCGTTCGTAGTCGTCCAGGCTCACGAGCCCGCGGTCCGACATCCGGTGAACGGTGTCGTCGACGGCGTCGAGCACGGAGGTGAGGACGGAGTCCCGGTGCCGCGCGTCGATCGAGGCGACCCGGCGGCGCTGCATCGCGGCGGCGACCTCGGGGGCGTACTCGACGTGCAGCGGCCGGGCGGAGAAGACTTCGACGCCGACGGCCTTGCACTCGGCGGCGAGCAGCCGGGTCAGCTCGTCGCCGACGGCCTCGGTGTCGCGCAGGGTTTCCGGTCCGTCCGCTTCCGGGCCGAAGGAGTCGGCGGGCATCCGGGAGAGCACCCGGGCGGTCGCGGACTCCACCTGTCCGCGCAGGTACGCGGTGTGGTCGTCGACCGCCAGCAGCGCGCGGGCGGTGTCCCTGACCCGCCATACGACGAGGACGACGGACCGCAGAGCGGTGCCCTCGGAGTCGACGACGCAGAGCGGCTCGCTGCGCCAGTGGCGCAGCCGGACGTCGACGCGGGTGTGGCGGGGCAGCGGGTTGGACCAGATGAGGCCGGTGCGCCGGATCGTGCCGCGGTAGCGGCCGAACAGGGTCAGTGACCAGGCCTGGCCGGCGCGGCCGCGCCGCAGTCCGCAGAGCGCGGCGAGCGCGAGGAGTGCGCAGCACGCGACGACGGCCAGGGGCCAGGCCTCGGCGGGGGAGGTGGAGGGGCGGAGCTCCTCGAACCGCGCGAGGACGGCGGCGCCGCCCGTGGCGAGCGCGGCGGTGAGCAGGGCCCACCAGCCGGAACAGGCCCGCGCGGGGTGTTCGGTGAGCTCGGGGTCGAGCACGGCGGGCAGGGCCGGGGCCGCTGTGGCCGGAGGGGCGGGCCGGGGTATCGCCGCGCGGGCGGGGGCCTGCCGAAGGGTGTCCGGGTCCGCCGGTGCGGGGCGGCCGGGCCGGCGGGGTCCGCCCGGGCCGCTGGGGCCCACGGAGGTCGCGGTGCGGGAGCCGACCGGTCCCTCGTCACGGAAGAGGGGGCCGAGGACGAGCGGATCCCGGTACGGACGCACGGCCAGACTCCCGCGCCCGGTACGGGCGCCGGGGGCGGAGACCGAGCCGGAGCTGGAGCTGGGGCCGGAGCGGTCGACCGAGCCGGGGCCGAGGGCCGAGCCTGAGCTGGAGGCCGGGCCTGAGCTGGCGCCCGAGCCCGAGCTGGAGCCCGAGGCCGAGGCTGAGACGGGGCCTGAGGTCGAGTCGAAGTCGAAGCCGGAGCCCGAGCCGGGGCCGGGGGCCGAGCCTGAGCTGGAGGCCGGACCTGAGCTGGCGTCCGAGCCCGAGCCCGAGCCCGAGCCGGGGCCCGAGCCGGCGCCGGAGTTCAAGCCGAAGCCCGAGCTGGGGTCGGAGGCCAAGCCGGCGCCGGAGGCTGAACCATGGCCGGAGGCCGGTCCAAGGCCGGAGCTAGGTATGTGGGCGGAGGCAGGCATGCGGGCGGAGGCCGCGTCATCGGGTGTGCCGGCGGTGAAGAGGTCGGAGCCGGTGCGCGGGGTGGATATGTGTCCGGGGGTTCGGGACCCTTGCTCCGTCCCTTCCGCCGCCCCTCCTTCCACCCCTCCCCTCGGTATTCCGGCCGGTTCTCCGGTCGTCTTCGGCGCTTGCGACAAGCCACACCCCACACAGCCGTGGGCGTCAACGACCCCGTGCCGGGGGTTTCCTGACGCCAGCAAAGATGATCATGAACGTATCGATCTTCGCGAAATCGTACAAGTCGCCTATTCGGCTAAAGTCACGACAGGCCGGGACTTTGGGCCTTTTTCGGCTCGCTATCCGGCGTTCAGGGGCGCCGCTAGCGCACAGGAGGAGCGGGGCCCGTTCGACACGCCGCACCCGGCCTCCGCGTACCGCGAACCCGCACCCGGCCTCCGCGTACCGCGAACCTGCACCCGGCCTCCGCGTACCGTCCCGACAAGCTCCCGCAGGGGCCGCCGCAGACCCCCGCGGACCCCGACAGACCGGCACGGACCGGCACGGACCGGCGAAGGGTGAGACCCTGAAGATGTGGCCGAAAGGGGAGTGACCCCCCAGGTCGAGTGGCCTGCCCGGACGGACACGAGCCTCGCGCTCAACCACATGGGCACCTTCGACTGGGACCTCGACAGCGGGCAGATGTTCCTGGACACCACCGCCCTCGAGGTCCTCGACCTGCGCCCCGAGGAGTTCACGGGTACCCCCACCGGACTGCGGGCCCGCCTGGCGCCCGGCGAAGAGGCCCGGCTCGACGCGCGGGTCGCACAGGCGCTGAAGGCCGGCCACAGTCACTACGGGGCCTACGTGCGCAGCCGCGACCGGGAGGGAACCCCGGGCTGGACCCATGTCCAGGGCCGCATCCTGCGGGACCCGCACGGGCGTCCGTACCGGATCATCGGGATCCTCCGCGACGCCGTCCACGACCCCGGCGAGCCCGGCGCGGCCGGTGAGCGCGACGAGGGCCGGCGCCGCATGACCGGGGTCATCGAGCGGACCACGGCGATCCTGGCGCACGCCCGCACCGTCAACGACGTCACCGACGTCCTCAAGGACCCCGAGGCCCTCGGCCACCTCGGCGCGGTCAGCGTCATGCTCGGCGTGGTCGACGGCGGCCGGATCCACCTGGTCGCGGAGGGGCAGCTCGGGGCGTACGTACCGGAGACCGAATACACGCGGATCGACGCGCCCCTGCCGATGAGCGAGGCGGTACGGACCCTGCTGCCGGTGTACCTGGGCTCCCGCGAGGAGTTCCAGCGCCGCTACCCGGACCTCTGGCCGTACATCGAGCCGCTGGCCGTCCGCAGCGGGGTCTACCTGCCGCTGATCGCCCAGGGCCGGCCCGTCGGCGCGCTCGGACTGCTCTACACAAGGGAGGGCGACTTCGACGCCGAGGAGCGCAACGTGCTGATGGCCCTAGGCAGCGGCATCGCGCAGAGCCTCCAGCGGGCCATCCTCTTCGAGCAGGAGCACGACCTCGCCGAGGGCCTCCAGAAGGCCATGCTGCCGCGCCGGATCCCGGAGGTGGCGGGTGCGCTGATCGCCGTGCGGTACCGGGCCGCCCGGATGGGGCGGGACATCGGCGGCGACTGGTACGACGTGGTCCCGCTCGGCGAGGGCCGGGTCGGCGTGATGATCGGCGACGTGGAGGGCCACGACACGGACGCCGCCGCCGTCATGGGCCAGCTGCGCATCGCGCTGCGCGCGTACATCGCCGAGGGCCACACGCCCGGCGCGGCCATGGCACGGGCCTCGGCCTTCCTGCGGGACCTGGAGACGGACCGCTTCGCCACGTGCACGTACGCCGACATCGACCTCACCAGCGGCATGGCCCAGCTGGTGCGTGCCGGGCACCTCGACCCCGTGGTGCGGCGCGGCGACGGCAGTTGCCACCGGGTGCAGGTGGCGGGCGGGCTGCCGCTGGGCCTGCCGACGGGCGAGGCGGGGGCGCCCGGTGCGGGTGCCTCCCGCGGCGACCCGGGTGCTTCCGGTGACTCGGGTGTTTCCGGCGCCGCCGGTACGGGATATCCCGTCACCAGCCTCGAACTGCACCCCGGGGACACCTTGCTGCTGTGCACGGACGGGCTGACCGAACGGCCCGGCGGCGACCCCGACACGGGTGTGCGCGAGCTCATGGAGGCGGTCCGGGACGGGCCGGCCGACGTGGAGGAACTCGCCGACGTGCTGTGCGACCTGGTCGGGGACTCGGGCGGCGGGGACGACATGGCCCTGCTCCTGCTGCGCCGGCGCGGCACCCCGCTCCCGCGCGGCGGGGGCCCGCTGCGCCACCGCCTCACCCCCGGGGACCCGGACGCTCCGGCGATGGCCCGCCACCTGATCCGGGCCGCCGCCGCGGCGTGGGGTGCGTGGGACCAGGCCGACGAGATCGAGCTGGCGGCGGACGAGCTGATGACCAACGCGCTGGTCCACACGGACGGTGTCGGCGGGGTCAGCATGCGGCTGACCCCTGAGGGCCGGATCCGGATCGAGGTGGAGGACACCAGCAGCGCGCTGCCCCGGCGCCGGGAGGCCGACGACTGGGCGGTGTCGGGACGCGGCCTGATGCTGGTGGACCGGCTCGCGGACGCCTGGGGCGTGGAGCCGCGGGGCGGGGGGAAGTGCGTGTGGTGCGAGTTCGCCGTCCAGTCTCCGGTCCTTGCGAACCTTGCGGGCCTTGCGGATTCCGCGGACTCCCTGGACTCCGTGGATTCCACCCTTCCGGATTCTGCTCTCGCGGATCCCGTCCTCGTGGATCGGCTGCTCCCGGATCCCGTCCTCCCGGATCCCGGCCTACCTGATCTCGCCCTCCCGGATCCCGTAGTACCGGATCCCGCGCCTCCGACCCGGGAGCCCGGCGCCGTGTAGGCACGCGGGCCCGCCGGGGCGGGTGGCGCTGAGCGGGAGCCGGAAAGAGGGCGGGTGGGTTTCGCGGGCTACTCGGCCGCGTACGGGCCCTGCGCCCCCTTGGCGATCTGCATCGCCGTCAGCCTGTGCACGAAGCGGATCGCGAGGACGGAGGCCGCGAGCAGTACCACCCCGTACACGGCGGCGGCGGTGGCCGCCGTCGCGAGCCCGGCCGCGTCGTCGGCGCGGTCGTAGAGGGTGCCGAAGACGCGGTTGGCGAACAGCGCGGTGATCCACACCAGCCACCACGTGGTGATGGGGGCCGTAGAGAGGGGCCGGTGGGCTGCGTCCGGCCCGCGCAGCAGGCTGGCGGCCCAGATCTCCTTGGCCATCTTGTACGGGATGCGGAGGAAGGCGAAGGGCACGAACCAGCCGCCGATGGCCCAGGCGGCGGACCGGGTGACGGCGTCCCGGCCGAGGACCAGGGCGTTGTGGTGGACGCGGTGGAACCAGGTGACGAACAGGGCCGCGGTGACGATCAGCAGCGGAATCTCCAAGAGGCCCGCCAGGGCCATCAAGGTGTCCGCCAGGGTGCCGCCGTCCTCCGTTCCCGCATCCGGGTAGCTCCCGTTCCGCAGTGCCGAGCCGAGGTACAGGCCGGTTCCGGTCAGGAGCAGGGCGTACAGGCCGGAGAGTGCGAGCAGGACGGTCGTGGCCGTCGCGAGCCCCCCGGGCGGGCGCAGCAGAGCGAGGGGCTCCGGGGCGAACTCCGGCAACGGCTCGTCGACGGGCTGCGGTGAGCCGGTCGCGCTGAAAGACATGAAGTCGTACCCCCGGGAAAAGGTGACGTGCGGCGAAAGCCCGCCGGCCCGCCGCCATGTGGTCACGGTCGAAATGTGGTCACGGTCGAAGATGTGGCCGGCCCAAGATTTCAGACCGCACCTTTGGATGACTTGGATCGCCCGGCCGGCTTCCCGGGGCGGGTGCGGGCGAATGGCTGATAGTCACAGGATTCGCGCTGTGTTCATGTACTCATATGCACGGGGCTGGCCGATCCTGCCTGGATGTCCCCCCTACGTCCCCTACGTCCCCTGCGCCCGCTGTTGCCCGTCATGCTGCCGGCCCTGCTCACCGTGCTGCTCGTGGCCCCGGCGCCCCCGTCGGCCCACGCCTCCGGGAGCGGCAAGGGCGAGGGGATCGAGACGGCCCGTACCGCCCGGCAGATCGCCCCCGGGGTGCGGCTGGAGTCGTACGACCGGCTCGAAGCCGACCGGTGGCTGCGCATCGACGAACTCGACGTGCAGTTGGCGGGTACGGGTACGGGTGCGGGCTCCGGTGTGCGCGTGGAGTACCTCGGCGGCCGGGGGCTCGCCACCGTCTCCGACTCCGCCGCCCGCCACCCCGCCGGGCCGGGCCGCCGCGTGGTCGCCGCCGTGAACGGCGACTTCTTCGACATCCGGGGTACGGGCGCCCCGCTCGGCCCCGGCATCGGCGCCGGACGGCTGCTGCACGCTGCCTCGCCCGGCGCCGGACAGGCCGTCGGATTCCGCGCCGACGGGCCGGGCCGGGTGCTCCGCCTGGCCCTCGACGGGAGCGTCACCCTGCCCGGTGGCGCGGTCCGCCCGCTCGCCGGTTTCAACACCGCGCGGCCGCCCGCCGAGGGCTTCGCCGCCTACACCGCCGACTGGCCGGCGGACGGACTCCCCGCGTCCGGACCGGCGGTGGAGCTGCGCGACGGCCGGGTCGCGGCCGTGCGTGCGGCGGTACGCCGGCCGGCGCGCCGGGAGCGTCCCGCACCCGGAACCACCCTGCTGGTCGCCGCGGGCACGGCGGCGCCGGAACTCGCCGCCCTGCGCCCCGGGGACGCGGTCGCCGTGGCGGCCAGGCCGGTGGCGGTCGGGGGCGGGCCGCGCCCGGCGAGCGCGGTCGGCGGCCGGGAGGAGCTCGTGGTGGCCGGGGTCCCGCAGAACCACGACGGCGAGCCGAACAACGCGGCCGCGCCGCGCACCGCCGTCGGCTTCTCCCGCGACGGCCACCGGGCCCGCCTGGTCACCGTGGACGGCCGCCAGCGCGACAGCGGAGGCCTGACCCTGACGGCGCTCGGCCGACTGATGCACCGTCTGGGCGCCCACGAGGCCCTCAACCTGGACGGCGGCGGTTCCTCGACCCTGCTCGCGGCGCTGACCGGGGAGTCGGCCCTGACCGTGGAGAACTCCCCGTCCGACGGCCGCCGCCGCCCGGTCCCCAACGGTCTGGTCCTGACCGTCCCGGCCGGCACCGGCCGCGCCACCGGCTACCGGATCGAGCCCGTCGGCGGCGCGGCACGCGCCTTCCCCGGCCTGACCCGGACCCTCAGGGCCACCCCCTACGACGCCCACCTCGGCCCGGTGCCCGCGCAGGCGGCGGCTCCGGGGTGGTCCCTCCCGGAGGGCCGGGGCCGGATCGATTCCAGCGGGGTCCTGCGCGCGTCGGGCCCCGGCTCGGTGGAGGTGCGGGCAGGCCTCGGAGCGGCGAGCGGGGCGCTCCGCCTCGACGTGCTCGGGGAGTTGACCAGGGTCCGGGCCGTGCCGGAGCGGATCGGGCTCGCGGAGGAAGGGGAGACCGCGCGCTTCGTCCTGACCGGGTACGACGCGCAGGGCGCCGCCGCCGTGGTCGAACCCCGGGACGTGGAGCTCGACTTCGACCGTTCCCGGTGGAAGGTGGCCGACGACGGGCGCGGCGGATTCACGGTGACCGCCCGAGTCGCGAACGCCACGGGTGAGTTGCGCGCCACGGTGCGCGGGATCCCGGCCGTGTCAGGTGCCTTGGGCGGATCAGTCGCATCCCGCGCATCCGACGTATCCCGCGCATCCGGCGCATCCGGCGCATCAGCCGAGACGGCCACCTCGACAGCCACGCGAACCTCCGGTGCCCCCGGTGCTCCCAGTGCCTCCATGGCCCCGGCCCGGCTGGCCCTCGGGGTGGGCCTGTCGGACGTGCCCCTCGCGGATCTGGAGGATGCCGCCCGCTGGACCGGTTCCGGCGCCGCGCCCGGGGAGGGCCGTCCCGGCCGGGGGCTCGCCCTCGCACCGCCCGCCAGCGGCGGGACCGCCGCCGCGACCCCGCCCCGTCCCCTCCGGGTCCCCGAACTGGCCCGCTCGCTCTCCCTCTGGGTGCACGGCGACGGTTCCGGGGCCCGGCCCGCAGTGGAACTCGCCGACGGCGAGGGGGCCGCCGTCACCCTGCGCGGGCCCGCCGTGGACTGGACCGGCTGGCGGGAGATCGACCTGCCGCTCCCGGCGATGGCGGAGCGCCCGTTCACCGTGACCCGGCTCGCGGCCACCGGCCCCGCGGCCACCCGCGCCAAGGCCGGTGCCGGAGCCGCCCCCAAGGCCCCCGCGGCCACCCACGCCAAGACCCGTGCCGGAGCCGCCCCGAAGGCCCCCGCGGCCACCCGCGCCACGACCCCCGCCGCAGCCGGCGCCAAGCCCCCCGCCGGAGCCCCCGCCAAGGCTTCGGCCAAGCCCGCCGCCCCGCGGCTGCTGCTCGACACCCTGGCGGCGCGGACGCCGCCGACCGGTGTGGTCCGTACGACCGACGCCCCTGATCCGATCGTGGCCACGGCGGCCCGGGTGGACTCCCGGCCCTGGCGGTTCGCGGTCGCCCCCGCCGGTGCCCGGCCGGCCGCGGCCTCCGCCCGGACCGCGGCCGTCGACTTCGCGCTGACCGGCACCGGCCGCCCGGCCTTCGTGCACCGGGGAGTACGGTTCCTGCCGCTCGGCTCCACGCGCCCCACCCTCGCCGGCGGCGGGCTGGAGCGGATCACGGCCCTGCGCGCGGCCCTCGCGACGGCCGCCCGGGAGCCGGGCACGGGTGCGCTGGCCGTCGTAGAGCCGTACGCGCCGCAGGCCGTCGACCGCAAGGAGGCCGCCCTGCGCCTGCGCCTCCTGGCGGAGTTCCGCCGGGCCACCGGCAAACGGGCCGTGGTCCTCACCGTCGGTGCGCCCCGCTTCGCGGCCGGTCGTACCGAGGGCGTGTTCACCGTGGCTGCTCCGCGCACCGGCCGCACCGTGATCGGCGCCGACGCCTTCGCCGCGGGCGACTGGCTCTCCGTACTGCCGGCCGCCGGCCGGTGACCCGCCGGCCGGTGACCCGCCGGCCGGTGACCCGCCGGCCGGTGACCCGCCGGCCGGTGAACCGGTGACCCGGTGAACCGGTCAGGAACGGAGAAGCCCCGGCCGCCCACCCGCCCGTAGCGTGAAACCCATGGACATCAACCTTTCGCAGTGCTTCATCGCCGTCGACGACCACGACACGGCGGTCCCCTTCTACCGGGACGTCCTCGGACTGGAGGTCCGCAACGACGTCGGCTTCGAGGGGATGCGCTGGGTGACCCTCGGGTCGCCCGCGCAGCCCGATGTGGACATCGTCCTCGAACCGCCCGTCGCCAACCCGAACGCCTCGTCCGCCGACCGGGAGGCCATGACGGAACTGCTGGCCAAGGGCCTGCTGCGCGGTGTCATCTTCAGCACCGACGACTGCGACGCCACCTTCGAACGCATCCGGGCCGCCGGCGGTGAGGTGCTCCAGGAGCCGATCGACCAGCCGTACGGCGTCCGGGACTGCGCCTTCCGCGACCCGGCCGGCAACATGCTCCGGTTCCACCAGCCGCGCAAGCGCTGAGATCCACCGCCCCTCTTACCTGGCGCCGCCCCGAATGACACCGCCGATCGGGTAGACAGGGGAGCGTTGCCGCGACCGCGAAGGCGGCGCCGGCCCGACACGGCGGCGTCAGCCCAACAGTATGGAGACACGATGAGCAAGGTCACGAGGACGGGCGCGCAGTCACCCGAGCCGCACGCCGCCGACGTCCACGACCTGATCCGCGTACACGGCGCGCGGGTGAACAACCTCAAGGACGTCAGCGTCGAGATCCCCAAGCGCCGGCTCACGGTCTTCACCGGCGTGTCCGGCTCGGGCAAGAGCTCCCTGGTGTTCGACACCATCGCCGCCGAATCGCAGCGGCTGATCAACGAGACCTACAGCGCCTTCGTCCAGGGCTTCATGCCCACCCTGGCGCGGCCCGAGGTGGACGTGCTCGACGGGCTGACCACGGTGATCACCGTCGACCAGCAGCGGATGGGCGCCGATCCCCGCTCGACGGTGGGCACCGCCACCGACGCGAACGCGATGCTGCGCATCCTCTTCAGCAGGCTCGGAAAGCCGCACATCGGCTCGCCCAAGGCGTTCTCCTTCAACGTGGCCTCGATCAGCGGGTCCGGGGCGGTCACCATGGAACGCGGCGGGGAGACCGTGAAGGAGCGGCGCAGCTTCAGCATCACCGGCGGCATGTGCCCGCGCTGCGAGGGCCGGGGCTCGGTCAACGACATCGACCTCACCGCGCTGTACGACGACACCAAGTCGCTCAGTGAGGGCGCCCTCACCATCCCCGGCTACACGATGGAGGGCTGGTACGGCCGCATCTTCAGCGGCTCCGGCTTCTTCGACATGGACAAGCCGATCCGCAAGTACACCAAGCGCGAGCTGAGCGACCTGCTCCACAAGGAGCCGACCAAGATCAAGGTCGAGGGGATCAACCTCACCTACGAGGGCATCATCCCGAAGCTCCAGAAGTCGATGCTGTCGAAGGACGTGGAGGCGCTGCAGCCGCACATCCGGGCGTTCGTGAAGCGCGCGGTGACCTTCAGCGTCTGTCCCGACTGCGAGGGCACCAGACTCAGCGCGGGGGCCCGGTCCTCGAAGATCAAGAAGATCAGCATCGCCGACGCCTGCGCCATGCAGATCAGCGACCTGGCGAAATGGGTCCGGGACCTCGACGAGCCCTCGGTGGCCCCGCTCCTCGCCACGCTGCGCCAGACCCTCGACTCGTTCGTGGAGATCGGGCTGGGCTACCTCTCCCTGGACCGGCCCTCGGGCACGCTGTCGGGCGGCGAGGCCCAGCGCGTCAAGATGATCCGCCACCTCGGCTCCTCGCTCACCGACGTCACCTACGTCTTCGACGAGCCCACCGTCGGCCTGCACCCCCACGACATCCAGCAGATGAACAGCCTCCTGCTGCGGCTGCGCGACAAGGGCAACACGGTGCTCGTCGTGGAGCACAAGCCGGAGACGATCGCGATCGCCGACCACGTCGTCGACCTCGGCCCCGGCGCGGGCCAGGGCGGCGGCACCATCTGCTTCGAGGGCACCGTCGAGGGGCTGCGGGCGGGCGACACCATCACGGGCCGGCACTTCGGCGACCGCGCGAGCCTCAAGGAGACGGTGCGCGAGCCCAACGGAAAGCTGGAGATCCGCGGCGCGAAGACGCACAACCTGCGGGGCGTCGACGTGGACGTACCGCTCGGGGTGCTCGTCGTGGTCACCGGCGTCGCCGGCTCCGGCAAGAGCTCGCTCGTCCACGGCTCGATCCCCACGAGCGAGGGCGTGATCTCCGTGGACCAGGGTGCGATCCGGGGTTCCCGGCGGAGCAACCCGGCGACGTACACCGGCCTGCTCGACCCGATCCGCAAGGCCTTCGCCAAGGCCAACGGCGTCAAGCCGGCCCTGTTCAGCGCGAACTCCGAGGGCGCCTGCCCCGGCTGCAACGGCGCGGGGGTCGTCTACACCGACCTGGCGATGATGGCCGGCGTCTCCACCATCTGCGAGGAGTGCGAGGGCAAGCGCTTCCACGACTCGGTCCTGGAACACCACCTCGGCGGCCGCGACATCAGCGAGGTCCTCGCGATGCCGGTCACCGAAGCCGCCGAGTTCTTCGGCGCCGGCGAGGCACGCACCCCGGCCGCGCACAAGATCCTGGAGCGGCTGGCGGATGTGGGCCTCGGCTACCTCAGCCTCGGCCAGCCGCTGACCACCCTCTCCGGCGGCGAGCGGCAGCGCCTCAAGCTGGCCACGCACATGGCGGAGAAGGGCGGGGTCTACGTACTCGACGAGCCGACCGCAGGCCTGCATCTCGCCGACGTCGAGCAGCTCCTCGGCCTCCTCGACCGCCTCGTCGACTCGGGCAAGTCGGTGATCGTGGTCGAACACCACCAGGCGGTCATGGCACACGCCGACTGGATCATCGACCTCGGCCCCGGCGCCGGCCACGACGGCGGCCGGATCGTCTTCGAGGGCACCCCCACCGCCCTGGTCGAAGGCCGCACCACCCTCACCGGCGAGCACCTGGCCACCTACGTGGGCGCCTAGGGCCTGTCGTCACACTCCGAAAGAGGCGGCCTAGAGCCGTACGAGGGTGACCTCGGTCGCCTTCACGCTGGTCCACACCGCGGCGCCGTCGACGAGTCCCAGTTCGGCGGCGGCCTCGGGGGTGATCTCCGCGACGAGGTCGGGTGCCTGGTCCGAGCCGACGAGCACGCGCAGGCGGCTGCCGACCGAGGTGATCTCCCGTACGGTTCCGGGCCATACGTTACGAGGGCTGCCGCTCGGCCGGTCCCGGTGCACGGACACCGCCTCGGGGCCGATGATGGCGAGCGCCTCCGCACCCTCGGGCAGCGCCTCGGCCACCACCAGGCGGCCCCCGGCGGCGAGGTCCAGCCCGTCGGCCGAGGCCGTGCCGGGCCAGGCGTTGCGCCCCAGCATCCGGGCCACCCACGGGGAGCGCGGGTGCCGGGTCACCTCGGAGGGCGGAGCGTCCTGCAGGGTCCGCCCGTCGGAGAGTACGAGGACCCGGTCGGCCAGGGACACCGCCTCGACGGGGTCGTGCGTGACGATGAGGCAGACCCCGCCGAAGCCGGCCAGATGGGTGCGCAGGGTGTGCCGGACATGGGCGCGGGTCGTCTGGTCCAGGGCGGCGAGCGGCTCGTCGAGCAGCAGCAGCCGGGGCCGGGCGGCCAGCGCGCGGGCCAGCGCCACCCGCTGGGCCTGCCCGCCGGAGAGCTGGGCGGGCTTGCGGTGGGCGAGGTGCCCGACCCCGAGCCGGTCCAGCCAGGCCTGCGCCTCGGCCCGGGCCTCGGCCCGGGGCACCCGACGGGCGCGCAGCCCGTACGAGGTGTTGGCGAGCGCGCTCAGGTGCGGGAACAGCGCCCCGTCCTGGGGGACCCAGGCGACCTGGCGCCGGTGCGGGGGCAGTCCGGTCACATCGGCGTCGCCGAGCCGGAGCTCGGCGTGGGCGCGGGGGGTCAGACCGAGCAGGGCGCGCAGCAGGGTGGTCTTGCCGGCGCCGTTCTCGCCGACGACGGCGATGGTGGTGCCGGGTTCGGCGTCGAGGGTGAGCTCGTTGAAACCGGTGACGGTGGCGTGCAGCGGCCAGTGCCCGCCGTCGGCCGGAGACCCGGCCGACGACTGCGCCGCCTCCGCGGGCGAGGACGCCGGGGAGGCGGGGGAGAGCGGAGCCCCGGGCGGTACGGGGCCCACGGGATCCGGGCCGACGGCCTCCTCGGCGC
>NZ_JBHVYI010000143.1:10308-14486 GCF_042880975.1 Streptomyces sp. NPDC058289 | reverse complement strand
ACCCCGAACCAAACCCGACGGGCACCCACCCCCACCGAAGCTCCGCCCCCCGGCCACGGCCCCGGACCCGGCCCAAGACCCCCGCACACCAGCCCCCTAAGATGAGTCCAAGGCGGCCAACAGGCCCGCCATCGCCGAGGACGGCGACATGGGAGGAAGCCCGGTGCGAATCCGGCGCGGTCCCGCCACTGTGAATCCGCGGCCCCGGCCCCGGATGAGTCAGGAACTCCCGCCGTCCTCACTGCCCGGGGCGCGGAAACCCCGAGGAAGGCCTGCCGCCGCATGATCCTGCTGCTGTCGACGTCCGACACCGATCTGCTCAGCGCCCGCGCAGCGAACGCCGGGGACGCTCCCGTCCCGTACCGCTTCGCGAACCCCTCCCGCCTTCCCCTCGACGACCTCCCCGGTCTCCTCGACGGCGTCACCCTGGTCGTCGTACGCCTCCTCGGCGGCCTGCGCGCCTGGCAGGACGGCCTCGACCTGCTCCTGGCCCCCGGCCAGACCCGCCCGGTGGTCGTGCTGACCGGCGAACAGGCCCCCGACGCCCAGCTGATGGAAGCCTCGACCGTCCCGATCGGCATCGCCGCCGAGGCGCACGGCTACCTCGCCCACGGCGGCCCGGCCAACCTGGACCAGCTCGCCCGCTTCCTCTCCGACACCGTGCTGCTCACCGGCCACGGTTTCGAGCCCCCGGCGGCCTCCCCCACGTGGGGCCCGCTGGAGCGCACCCCGCAGCGCGCCCCCCATGAGGGAGGGCCCCGGATCGCGGTGCTCTACTACCGCGCGCACCAGATGAGCGGCAACACCGCCTTCGTGCACACCCTCTCCGAGGCGATCGAGGCCCACGGCGCCCAGGCGCTCCCCCTCTACGTCTCCTCCCTCCGCTCCCCCGAGCCGGAGCTGATCGAGCAGCTCGCGTCCGCCGACGCGATCGTCACCACGGTCCTGGCCGCCGGCGGCACAAAGCCCGCCACCGCCTCCGCCGGCGGTGACGACGAGTCCTGGGACGCCGGCGCCCTGGCCGCCCTCGGCGTGCCGATCCTGCAGGCCCTGTGCCTGACCGGCTCCCGGTCCGCCTGGGAGGAGAACGACGAGGGCCTGTCCCCCCTCGACGCCGCCACCCAGGTCGCCGTCCCGGAGTTCGACGGCCGCCTGATCACCGTCCCGTTCTCCTTCAAGGAGCTGGACGAGGACGGGCTGCCCGCCTACGTCGCCGACCCCGAGCGGGCCGCCCGCGTGGCCGGCATCGCCGTGCGCCACGCACGCCTGCGCCACATCGAGCGCCGCGACAAGAAGATCGCCCTGGTCCTCTCGGCGTACCCCACCAAGCACTCCCGCATCGGCAACGCGGTCGGCCTGGACACCCCGGCCAGCGCCGTGGAGCTGCTGCGCACGCTCATCGCGGGCGGGTACGACTTCGGTCCCGTCGAGGACGTCCCGGGCCTGGTCTCCGGCGACGGCGACGAGCTGATCCGCGCCCTGATCGAGGCCGGCGGCCACGACCAGGACTGGCTCACCGAGGAGCAGCTCGCCCGCAACCCGGTCCGGATCCCGGCGGCCGACTACAAGCGCTGGTTCGCCGAGCTCCCGGCCGATCTGCGCGAGAGCGTGGAGCGGCACTGGGGCGAGGCCCCGGGCAACATGTTCGTGGACCGCTCGGCCAATCCCGAGGGCGACATCGTCCTCGCCGCCCTGCGCCGCGCCAACCTCCTCATCCTCATCCAGCCGCCGCGCGGCTTCGGTGAGAACCCGATCGCGATCTACCACGACCCGGACCTGCCGCCCTCGCACCACTACCTGGCCGCGTACCGCTGGATCCAGGCCCGCACCGAGGACGGCGGTTTCGGCGCCGACGCGATGATCCACCTGGGCAAGCACGGCAACCTGGAGTGGCTGCCGGGCAAGAACGCCGGCCTGTCGGCGTCCTGCGCTCCCGACGCCGCGCTCGGCGACCTGCCCCTCATCTACCCGTTCCTGGTCAACGACCCGGGCGAGGGCACCCAGGCCAAGCGCCGGGTGCACGCCACCCTGGTCGACCACCTGGTGCCGCCGATGGCGCGCGCGGAGTCGTACGGCGACATCGCGCGCCTGGAGCAGCACCTCGACGAGTACGCCCAGATCTCCGCGATGGACCCGGCGAAGCTGCCGGCGATCCGCGCGCAGATCTGGACCCTGATCCAGGCCGCGAAGCTGGACCACGACCTGGGTCTGGAACAGCGCCCCGACGACGACGGCTTCGACGACTTCCTCCTCCACGTCGACGGCTGGCTGTGCGAGATCAAGGACGCCCAGATCCGCGACGGTCTGCACGTCCTGGGCGGCGCCCCGACCGGCGACGCCCGCGTCAACCTGGTCCTCGCCATCCTGCGCGCCCGCCAGATCTGGGGCGGTACGACGGCCCTGCCCGGTCTGCGCGAGGCGCTCGGCCTCGACGAGTCCGCGGCCACCCGCACCACCGCCGACGAGGCGGAGGAGACGGCCCGCGCGCTGGTCCAGGCGATGGAGGACGCGAACTGGGCCCCGGAGGCGGTGGCTTCCGTGGCCGCCGGACATTCGGCGGACGTGGCGGCGGTACTGGACTTCGCGGCCCGCGAGGTCGTCCCGCGCCTGGCCGGCACCACCGACGAGATCGCCCACGTGGTCAGCGCCCTGGACGGCGCGTTCGTCCCGGCGGGCCCGTCCGGCTCCCCGCTGCGCGGTCTGGTCAACGTGCTGCCGACCGGCCGCAACTTCTACTCGGTGGACCCGAAGGCCGTCCCCTCGCGCCTCGCGTGGGAGACCGGTCAGGCCCTGGCCGATTCCCTCCTGACCCGCTACCGCACGGACAACGGCGAATGGCCCGCCTCCGTCGGCCTGTCCCTGTGGGGCACGAGCGCGATGCGCACCTCGGGCGACGACGTGGCCGAGGCCATGGCGCTGCTCGGTGTCCGCCCGGTCTGGGACGAGGCCTCGCGCCGCGTCACGGGCCTGGAGCCGATCCCGCTCGCCGAGCTCGGCCGTCCGCGCATCGATGTGACCCTGCGCATCTCGGGCTTCTTCCGCGACGCGTTCCCGCACGTCATCGGCCTGCTGGACGATGCGGTACGGCTGGCGGCCTCGTTGGAGGAGCCCGCGGAGGACAACTTCGTACGGGCCCACGCGCAGGCCGACCTGGCCGTGCACGGGGACGAACGGCGGGCCACCACCCGCATCTTCGGCTCGCGCCCTGGCACGTACGGCGCGGGCATCCTGCAGCTGATCGACTCCCGCGACTGGCGCACCGACGCCGACCTCGCGGAGGTCTACACGGTGTGGGGCGGGTACGCGTACGGCCGGGGCCTGGAAGGGCGCGCGGCGCGCGAGGAGATGGAGACCGCCTACAAGCGGATCACGGTCGCGGCGAAGAACACCGACACCCGTGAGCACGACATCGCCGACTCCGACGACTACTTCCAGTACCACGGCGGCATGGTGGCCACCGTCCGCGCCCTGCGCGGCACGGCCCCCGAGGCGTACATCGGGGACTCGACCCGGCCCGAGACGGTCAAGACGCGCACGCTGGTCGAGGAGACCTCCCGCGTCTTCCGTGCCCGCGTCGTGAACCCGAAGTGGATCGAGGCGATGCGCCGCCACGGTTACAAGGGTGCCTTCGAGCTGGCCGCCACCGTCGACTACCTCTTCGGCTACGACGCCACGACCGGTGTGGTCGCCGACTGGATGTACGACAAGCTGACCGAGACGTACGTCCTGGACCCGGAGAACCGCGCCTTCCTGGAGGAGGCCAACCCCTGGGCCCTGCACGGGATCGCGGAGCGGCTGCTGGAGGCCGAGTCGCGCGGCATGTGGGAGAAGCCGGACCCGCAGGTCCTGGAGGCGCTGCGCCAGGTGTACCTGGACACGGAGGGCAACCTCGAAGGCGAAAGCGACTAACCGGGCACCGGCTGGATCAGACTGAGCCGCATGTGCCATTACTGCGGCTGCCGCGAGATCCCCCTGATCAAGGAGTTCATCGCCGAGCACGAGGCGGTGACGAACGCCGCGGGCGACGCATTGCGCGCCCTGGACGCGGGGGACCTCCCGAGGGCGCGTGCCCTCGTCGCGGAGATGACGGCCGTCCTCCTCGCCCATTGGGTGGGGGGGGTGGCGGGGCGGGGGCGTGTAAAAAAATCCAAGCCCCCCAGCCCCACCGCAAAGGGGGT
>NZ_JBHVYI010000143.1:0-10298 GCF_042880975.1 Streptomyces sp. NPDC058289 | reverse complement strand
CTCGCGGCGGTGCCCCCCGCGGCGGGCGACGCATGGCGCGCCCTGGCCGGGGGGGACCCCCCGCGGGCGCGGCCCCGCGGCGGCGAGATGCCGGCCCTCCACCGCCCCCTTGGTTAGGGCCCGCAGCACGGCTTGTTCACCGTCATGGAGCAGGACCCGGAGTACGCCCCGTACATCGCGGCACTGGTCGAGGAACACCGCGAACTGGCGGCGTTCCTCGCCGGAGCCGACGTGACGGACCCGGCGGACGCCGCGGCCCTGCGCCGGGCGGTGGAGGAGCTCCACCACCACATCGCGAAAGAGGAGGACGGCCTCTTTCCCGCTTCCCTCACCGCCCTGACGGGCGACGACTGGGACCTGTCCATCAAGGCCTGGCGCGCGGCCCATCCCGACGGGGACCTGAGGCCCGCCGGGTAGCCGGTACGCCCCCCGCCCGCCCCGCCCCGCCCCGCCCCCGGTGGTCCCGCTACTTGGTGGTCTGGTTCAGCGCGACCAGCGCCTGCGCCCAGCGCGCGTACTTCAGCTGGCCGAAGTCGGCGACGGTCTTGACGCCGAAGGCCTCCAGCAGCAGCTCGCCGTCCTTGTCGGTGACGCCCTTGAGCGCGGCCACCGGCGCCGCGAGCACCTCCGCGAGCGGCTTGTCGGCCCACGCCTTGTCCAGCACCTTGTCGAGGTCGATCGCCATGAGTGTCCTTCCGGAATTCCAAAATATGAACTGATGGCACAAACCTAGAACAATCGGACAAGCATCCGGAGGTGCGACACCAGCACCTTCGGGCGCGCCGGGCGCCCGCCCGACCAAGGGGCGGGCGCACCCCCTCGCCCCGGGGGATTCCACGTATAATCCGCTCCGTTCACCCCGTACTTCGCGTCGGATATCGGAATCGAAAAGGCTGTGACCAAGAAATGAATTCACTGCGGGCGCTTCTCGACGGCGGGATTCCGCTGGTGGCCGTCAGCTTCGACGACAGCGAGACCGAGCCGCGCGCCCACGCCGCGAAGAGCGCCGGCGTCGACGTGGCCGAACTGCGCGTCGACCGGTACGCGGCGACCGGAACGGACCATGTCCTGGCCCAGGTGGACGAGTTCAAGGCGCTGCCGGTCCTGGCCACGATCCGGTCCGCCCGCGAAGGCGGCGAGTGGAAGGGAACCGAGGCGCAACGGCTCGAACTGTTCCGCGCGCTCGCCCCTCAGGTCGACGCCGTGGACATCGAGCTTTCCTCCGGGGAAATCCTGTCCGAGGTGATCGAGGCCGCCCACCGGCACGACACGGTGGCGCTCGTCTCCTATCACAATTTCGAATTCACGCCGGCCACCGAGGAACTCCAGGCCGTCATCGACGACGCCAAGAGCGCCGGCGCCGATGTGGTCAAGGTGTCCACGATGGTGCGGTCCGAGGACGACGTACGACGGCTGGCCTCGCTCCTGCTGCGCGCCGGAGCCGAGGACACCCGGCTGATCGTCATCGCCATGGGCGAGGCCGGGGCGGTCTCGCGCGTCTTCTTCCCCGCCCTCGGGTCCCGGATCACCTACTCCTTCTTCGGTGCCAGCTCCGCCCCGGGCCAGCTCGATTTCCCCGAGACCTTCGGCCTGCTGCGCAAGTTCTACCCGGCCTTCGACGAGCGGAAGTCCGCCGGGGCCTGAGCCCCGCGCCGGGGAGGGCCACCACCTCCCCGGCCGCGCCTCCCCCATCCCTCTACCGGTCACCAGCCCCATCCGTTGCAGAACGCCCCGCACGTCACCTGATGAAGTGAACTCCCCCTTATCCGACCGGCAACACGGGTAGTGCCCTGCTGATCTCGTGAGGAACCAACGAGACAGTCAGATGAAAGGCCCACCCTGCCGTGACGCAGCCGTTTCAACTGCCGGATTTCTATGTGCCTTATCCGGCGCGACTGAACCCCCACCTGGAGGACGCCAGGGTCCACACCAAGAAATGGGCCCGCGACTTCGGGATGCTGGAAGGTTCCGGCGTCTGGGAGGAGCGCGACCTCGACTCGCACGACTACGCCCTGCTCTGCTCGTACACCCACCCCGACTGCGACAGCGAGGCGCTGTCCCTGGTCACCGACTGGTACGTGTGGGTCTTCTTCTTCGACGACCACTTCCTGGAGATGTTCAAGCGCTCCCAGGACCGCGAGGGCGCCAAGGCCTACCTCGACCGGCTCGGCGCCTTCATGCCGATGGACCTGGCCGACGGGTTCCCCGAGGCCACCAACCCCGTCGAGGCCGGACTCGCCGACCTGTGGGCCCGTACCGTCCCGGCCATGTCGATGGACTGGCGGGAACGGTTCTCCCTGTCCACCAAGAACCTGCTCGACGAATCGATGTGGGAACTCGCCAACATCAACATCGGGCGGGTCTCCAACCCCCTCGAATACATCGAGATGCGTCGCAAGGTCGGTGGCGCCCCCTGGTCGGCCGGCCTCATCGAGTACGTCTCCGCGGAGGTTCCGGCCCGCGTCGCGCACTCCCGACCCCTCGGCGTGCTGCGCGATTCCTTCTCGGACGCGGTGCACATCAGGAACGACATCTTCTCCTACCAGCGCGAGGTCTCCGAAGAGGGTGAACTCTCCAACGCCATCCTGGTGTTGGAGACCTTCCTCAACTGCACCACCCAGGAGGCCGCCGACGCCTCCAACGACCTCCTGACCTCCCGGCTCCAGCAGTTCGAGCAGACCGCCCTCGCCGAACTCCCCCAGCTCTTCGCCGACCACGCCATGAACCCGGCCGAGATCGCCGCCGTCCTCGCCTACGCCAAGGGCCTCCAGGACTGGCAGTCCGGCGGCCACGAGTGGCACATGGTCTCCAGCCGCTACATGAACAAGGAGGCCCGGGCCACCGCCCCGCTCACCCTGCCGTTCATGCCCTCGGGTCTCGGCACCACCGCCCTCGACCTCCGCTCCATCCTCGCCCCCCGCGCCCTGGAACTGCGCCGGCGCTCCTTCACCCACGTCCCCTTCGAGCACACCGGCCCGTCCGTCGTCCCGGACGTCTACATGCCGTTCCCGCTCACGCTCAGCCCGCACCACACCCGCGCGCGCGAGGAATCCGTGGCGTGGGCCCGGGAGATGGGCCTGCTCCACCCGCAGCCCGGCGACCCCGGCTCCGCGATCTGGAACGAGGAGAAGCTGCGCGGCTACGACTTCGCGCTCTGCTCCGCGGGCATCGACCCCGACGCCACCCCCGAGGCGCTGACCCTCAACGCCTGCTGGCTGACCTGGGGCACGTACGGGGACGACTACTACCCGGTGGTCTTCGCGCAGGCCAAGAACCCGGCGGCCGCCAAGGCCACGCACGCCCGGCTCGTCGCCATGATCCCGGTGGACCACGCCGAACAGGCCGTACCGGCCACCGCGATGGAGCGCGCCCTCGGCGACCTGTGGGTGCGCACCAGCCTGGGCATGAGCCCGTCGGTGCGCACGGAGTTCCGGGCCACCCTCGTGGACATGCTGGAGAGCTGGCTGTGGGAGGTGGACAACCAGATCCTGAACCGCATCCCGGATCCGGTGGACTACGCCGAGATGCGCCGCCGCACCTTCGGCACCTACCTCACCATGTACCTGTGCCGGCTCGGCCAGGCGGGCCGGGGCATCCCCGAGGAGATCTACTCCTCCGGCACCATCCGCTCCCTGGAGAACGCCGCCGCCGACGCCGCCTGCCTGATCAACGACATCTTCTCGTACCAGAAGGAGGTGGAGGTCGAGGGCGAGGTGCACAACTACGTGCTCGTCACCCGCAACTTCTTCGACATCGGCTACCCGGAGGCCCTGCACATCTGCCACTCGCTGATGACGCAGCGCACCGAGGAGTTCGAGCACATCGTCGCCGGCCAACTGCCGCTGCTCTACGAGGACTGGAAGCTCGACGCGGGAGCCCGAGCCGGACTCGACAGCTACGTCGGCGAGTTGCAGGACTGGCTCGCCGGAATCCTCAACTGGCACCAGAAGGTGAAGCGTTACCGCGAGGAGGACCTGCACCGGCTGGGTGACGGGATCTCCACCGGCGTCCTGGGCGCCTCCTTCGGCATGGCGGCGGCCCGGATCGGCCTGCCCGCCGGCTGAGCACGGACCGCCGGGGCGGTCGGCCGGGGCGGTCCGCTCGCCCGCCCCGGCCACGCCCGTTCCGGCCCGGTCCGCCCCCGGCCTCCCGGAGGATCAACCGGTGCAAGCCCGCCGTAGGGTGACCCGCGTGATCAAGAAAAGAATCCTCACGGCCCTGCTCATCGGGGCCCTCCTGGCGGTGGGCGCTCCGTCCGCCTCGGCCGAGGACACGACGACGTACGTGACCACCGGCCCGGTCTTCAACAAGCCCAAGGGCACGACGGCCGAGCAGGGCGCGATCCTCAGCCAGCTCGGCCGCCTGGTCAACGGCGCCCAGAGCGGGTCGACCATCCGTATATCGCTGTACCTCTTCGGATCGAGCTGGCTCGCGGACCAGCTCGCGACGGCGCACCGCAGGAACGTGAACGTGCAGGTCCTCGTCGACGACGACAGCATCACCGACGCCTGGATGTCCGGCTCCGGTGCCACGGTGAGGGACAAGCTGACCACGGCCTTCGCGGCGACCCCGCCCGCGGGCTCGACGTACGGCACGTCCTGGTTCAAGGTGTGCGCAGCGAACCGGCCGTGCCTGGCCAAGGGCACGGGCGGCGTCAACCACAACAAGTTCTTCCTCTTCTCCCGGACCACCGGCAGCGGCCTTCCCGACAAGGGCAAGCCGGTCGACAACGTCGTGGTGCAGTCCTCGGGCAACCTCACCACCTGGGACCGCGAGTCCGCCTGGAACGACGCCCTGACCGTCGCCGACAATGCGGACCTGCACGCCGGCTACACCCGCTACTTCGACCTGATGGCCGCTTCGCAGGCGCTGCCGGACGGGTCGGGCCGGGTCGACGACCTGGCGATCGACGTGGAGGCGGGGGCGGCCAAGGGCTACTTCTTCCCGCGCAACTCGACGGACGTCGTCGAGAACATCCTGAGCATGATCGAAACCCCGGTGACGAACCCCGACGGGACCACTGCCCCGCTCTGCCACGGGAACACCGCCGGCCACGGCACGGCCGACGGCCGCACCGTGATCCGCATCGCCAACGGTCACATCTCCCGGCCGGTCGTGGCGGAGAAGCTCTGGAAGCTGGCCGACGCCGGCTGCTTCGTCGACGTCGTCCACGGCAAGCTCTCCGACTACGAAGCCGAGGGCGTGCACCGCGAGACGGCCTACTGGCTCACGCGGTCGACCGAGAAGGGCAAGATCTCCCTCCACCGTCTGACCAACGACGACCTGAAGAACCCGGCCGACCCCGCGGCCTCCGGAACCTTCAGCCACACCAAGTACCTGCTCATCGAGGGCTCGTACAAGGGCGCGAAGGACCAGAAGCTCGTCTTCACCGGCAGCCACACCTACACCGGCATGGCCCTGACCAGCAACGACGAGGCCCTGCTGAAGTACAACAGCCCGACGGTGCACGACGCCTACGTGGCGAACTTCCGTGAGCAGCGTGCCGCCGCGATCGCGGAAGCCCAGTACGGCGGAGTCCTTTGACTTCCGCTCCCTCCCTAGAGGGAGGGGATTCCCACCGGTCATCATCGTCGCGAACGCCGACCAACCGGCGTCGTGTAGACACCTCCGACGACGGCGACCACGCCCTCGGGGACGACCGGCCGAAGCGGCCGCCGGCCTGCCTCGCAGGGCCGGCGGCCGGGCGGGTTCCGGCCCCGCCGGCCTCGGGTCAGCGCGCCGCGGGCCCCGTCCAGTCCGCCGGGACGTGTCCGAGGCGGACCCGCTGCGGGTGGTCTCCGACGGGTACGGACACCCGCTTGGTGCCGGTGGCGAAGTCGATGGCCGTGACCTGGTCGGCGCCGCTCTCGGAGATCACGCAGCCGGAGCCGTCGCCGTCGACCGTGGCCCAGTAGGGCTTGGCGGCGGGGACGAGGGGCCCTTGTTCCAGGGTGGCCCGGTCCACGACGGTCGCGTAGTCGTCCATGGTCCCCGCGACGCACAGCTTGGACCCGTCCGGGCTCATGGACATGCCGTGGTGCCGGGAGTCGTTGACCCAGGTGGTGCGGTCGGTGCTGGTGGCGGGGTTCACGGGGAGGGTCTTGATCCGGGTGATCCGGTCCGCGGCCACGTCGTACTCGACGAAACCGTTGAAGAAGGACACCTGGAAGTACAGCTTCGACTCGTCCGGGGCGAAGGACATGGGCCGCACCGCGTCGGACAGGTCGGAGCGCCCGAAGGCGTCGAGGCGGGCCCGCATGTCGATCACCCGGACCGGACGGAGGGTTTGCGCGTCGGCGACCGTGATCCTGCGGTCACCCTTCGTCCAGTCCAGCCAGGGCGCGTCGAGGGCTGAGGTCACGTCACCGATGGAGCTGTTCCACAGGAAGCGGCCGTCCCGGGTGAAGGTGTTCTCGTGCGGTTTGTCGCCGGTGGCGAAGGAGCCGGCCTGGCGGCCGCTGGCGATGTCGAGGACGTGCACGGTGTTGGCGGTGGAGGCCGAGACCGCCACGCGGGTGCCGTCCGGGGAGACGGCCATGTGGTCGGCCCGGTAACCGGCCACGGGAAAGCGCCAGTTGATCCGGCCGGTGCGGACGTCGATGGAGACGACGTCGGCGAAGCTGGGGCGGGAGGCGACGACGGCGGAACCGTCCGGGGTGGTGTACATGTCGTCGACGAACTGGTCGTGGCCCTCGCCCGCCGTGGCCCGGACGCCCAGGAAGTAGGCGAGTTTCACCGGGTTGAGGTAGATCTCCCGGAGCCGCTCCTCCTTGTCCGGGACCATGTTGATCCGGCCCACCTTGGCCAGGTTCCCGGTGGAGGCGAGGACGTCGGCGGTGCCCTCCCAGTTGTTGCCCACGAACAGGACCTCTCGCGGGCCCGGACCGGCCGACCCCGCTCCCGTGGACAGCCCGGCGCCCGCCGCGGGCGCGGGACCCGCCGCGAGGGCGGCCAGCGCCAGCGCGGCCACGGCCGCCAGGGCCGGCAAGGCCGTCATGACACCGCGGTTACTCGTTCGGCTGGCAGACATCCGGTCAACTCCATTGCGGGGAGACGCTGTTACCGGCCGGTAAGATAGGCGGAACGACGAAAGGGCGCAACCCCCACGGGGTTGCGCCCTTTCCACACCGTGCTACAACTCGTCAGCTCTTCAAGCGACGGACCCGATCCTGCTGATCACCGTGTTCGCGACGTCCGGGTGGATCGGGATGTGGGCGCCGGTCAGGGCCGCGCCGGTGCCGCCGCGCCGGTTGGCGACGATCTCGGCGGCGATGGACAGCGCGGTCTCCTCCGGGGAGCGGGCCCCGAGGTCCAGGCCGATCGGGGAGCGCAGCCGGGCCAGTTCGAGCTCGGTCACGCCGACCTCGCGGAGCCGCTTGTTGCGGTCCTCGTGGGTGCGGCGGGAGCCCATGGCGCCGACGTAGGCGACGGGAAGTTTGAGGGCCAGTTCGAGGAGCGGGACATCGAACTTGGCGTCGTGCGTGAGGACGCACAGGACCGTCCGGCCGTCGATCTCGCCGGCGGAGGACTGCTCCTCCAGGTAGCGGTGCGGCCAGTCGACCACGATCTCGTCCGCCTCGGGGAAACGCTTCTTCGTGGCGAACACGGGCCGGGCGTCGCACAGCGTCACCCGGTAGCCGAGGAACTTGCCGATCCGCACCAGGGCGGAGGCGAAGTCGATGGCTCCGAAGACGACCATCCGGGGCGGCGGGACGCTGGACTCGACGAGCACCTTGAGCGGCTCGCCGCAGAGGCGGCCGTCGGCCCCGATCTCCAGCACACCGGTCTTGCCGGCGTCGAGCATGGCCCGGGCCTCGTCGGCGATGGCGCGGTCCAGCTCGGGGTGACCGCCGAACCCGCCCTCGTAGGAGCCTTCGCCCCGGACGAGTACGGCGCGGCCCATGAGCTCGGCCGGACCTTCGGCGATCCGGGCGACCGCCGCCGCCTCCCCTCGGGCGGCGGCGGCCAGCGAGGCCGCGAACACCTCCCGAGCGGGAGAGCCCACGGGGACCGGGGTCACCAGGATGTCGATGATTCCGCCGCAGGTCAGACCGACGGCGAAGGCATCGTCATCGCTGTAGCCGAAGCGCTCCTGGACGGTCTCGCCGTCCTCCAGCGCCTGCTGGCACAGCTCGTACACCGCACCCTCCACGCATCCACCGGAGACCGAACCGATGGCCGTGCCGTCACTGTCGACGGCGAGGGCCGCTCCGGGCTGCCTGGGCGCGCTCCCGCCGACCGCCACGACCGTGGCGACGGCGAAGTCACGTCCCTGCTCGACCCACCGGTTCAATTCTTCGGCGATATCCAGCATGGGGGCCTCCTCGGAGGGGTTCAGTTTCCAGTATCGGATACGTGGAGGGTGCGGTCTTGCGCTACGGATCAGGTCGGTCGGACCTGGTCGGATCGGCTCAGCCGACGCCGAGCCAGCTCTCGATCGGGTGGAGCGCGAAGAAGACCAGGAAGATTCCGGTCAGCGCCCACATGAAGCCGCCGATCTCACGGGCCTTGCCCTGAGCGACCTTGATGGCGACGTAGGAGATGACACCCGCGGCGACACCGGCGGTGATCGAGTACGTGAAGGGCATGACCACGACGGTCAGGAAGACCGGGATCGCGGTCGAGCTGTCGGCCCAGTCCACGTGGCGGGCGTTCTGCATCATCATCGCGCCGATGACGACCAGGGCCGCGGAGGCGACCTCACCCGGGACGATCTGCGTGATCGGGGTGAAGAAGAGGCAGGCGGCGAAGAAGAGGCCGGTGACGACGGAGGCGAGGCCTGTGCGGGCTCCCTCACCGACGCCGGTGGCGGACTCGACGAACACGGTCTGGCCGGAGCCGCCCGCGATGCCACCGATGGCGCCACCGGCACCGTCGATGAACAGCGCCTTGGACAGGCCCGGCATGCGGCCCTGCTCGTCGGCCAGCTTGGCCTCGGTGCCGACGCCGATGATGGTGGCCATCGCATCGAAGAAGCCGGCGAGCACCAGGGTGAAGACGATCATGCCGACCGTCATGTAGCCGACGTCGCCCCAGCCGCCGAAGGAGACGTCACCGAAGAGCGAGAAGTCCGGCGCCGAGACCGCGGAGCCGCTGAGCTCCGGCGGGCCGTTCTTCCAGGCCTTCGGGTCGATGTCCACGATGGCGTTGAGGATCGCGGCGAGGACGGTGCCACCGACGATGCCGATCAGGATCGCGCCGGGCACCTTGCGGGCCTGGAGCATGAAGATGGCGACCAGGGTGATGGCGAAGAGCAGGACGGGCCAGCCGGAGAGCTCACCGGTCGCGCCGAGCTGGACGGGGGGCATGAACTCCCCGCCGTTGCCGACGAAGCCCGCCTTCACGAAGCCGATCAGGGCGACGAAGAGGCCGATGCCCATGGTGATGGCGTGCTTGAGCGCGAGGGGGATCGCGTTCATGATCATCTCTCGGAGGCCGGTGACGACCAGGAGACAGATCACTATGCCGTAGACCACACACATGCCCATGGCCTGCGGCCAGGTCATCTGGGGGGCCACCTGCGAGGCCAGCACGCCGGACACGGAGAGGCCGGCCGCGAGCGCGAGCGGGACCTTGCCGACGAAGCCCATGAGGAGCGTCGTGACGGCTGCCGCGAAGGCCGTGGCGGTGATGATCGCCGAGGCGGCCATCTTGTTGCCGTCGACGTCCGCTCCCGAGAGGAGCAGGGGGTTCAGCAGGAGGATGTAGGCCATGGCCATGAAGGTCGTGATACCGCCACGAACTTCGTTGCCGACCTTGGATCCGCGCTTGCTGATGTGAAAGTACCGGTCGAGCCAGGACTGTCCAGCGGGGGTCGAAGGGCCGTTTCCGGCTTCCTCCGCACTGGTCTTGGGCTCCACAGAGGACTGGGTCATGGTGCCTAACTCCCAAGGTTCAAAGGGGCACCCGCATAAAGATTGGAGACACGGGATTTGGGATAACGCGTTTGGCTGCACGACCCGGGGTGACGGCCCGAGGCGACGCAAAATGTGCACTGCGTGTACTGCGGGTACTGCGAGGGTTCTGCGGTACGGCTGGTACTCCTGGTGTCACCTGGGGTAGGCGGTGCACCCGGGGGTACTACGGGGGGGTACTGCCGGTGAAACTTGACCGCGAGCGGTGCGGTCCTGATGACTCCGGACTTCTGTGCTCCGGGCGGTGCGACTGGAAGTGTGACGTTCCCGTGTCACACCGCCCGGAAATCTGGGGGGGGTCCGGGGGGCGCGCGGCCCCCGGACCACCCCGCCGAGAGGGGGCCGGTGTGCCCTTCCGGACACATCGGCGTCTTGTTTGTATAC
>NZ_JBHVYI010000142.1:0-14723 GCF_042880975.1 Streptomyces sp. NPDC058289 | reverse complement strand
GCCCCTCACAGGGTGCGGGCCACGCCCGTCTGCACGTACAGCCGAAGGCTGCTGCTGCGGCTGCTGCTTACTGCGCCGCGGCGTTCAGGATCTCGCGCGCCAGCTTGGCGGTCTCGGTCGGCGTCTTGCCGACCTTCACGCCCGCGGCCTCCAGGGCTTCCTTCTTGGCCTGTGCGGTGCCAGAAGAACCGGAGACGATCGCACCGGCGTGACCCATGGTCTTGCCCTCGGGGGCGGTGAAGCCCGCGACGTAGCCGACGACCGGCTTGGTGACGTTCTTCGCGATGAAGTCCGCCGCACGCTCCTCGGCGTCGCCGCCGATCTCGCCGATCATGACGATCAGGTCGGTGTCGGGGTCCGCCTCGAACGCCTCGAGGGCGTCGATGTGCGTGGTGCCGATGACCGGGTCGCCACCGATGCCGACGGCGGAGGAGAAGCCGATGTCACGGAGCTCGTACATCATCTGGTAGGTCAGCGTGCCCGACTTGGACACGAGACCGATGCGGCCGGGCTTGGTGATGTCGCCCGGGATGATGCCGGCGTTGGACTGGCCGGGGGTGATCAGACCCGGGCAGTTCGGGCCGATGATCCGCGTCTTGTTGCCCTTGGCGGACGCGTACGACCAGAAGGCGGCGGAGTCGTGCACCGCAATGCCCTCGGTGATGACGACGGCCAGCGGGATCTCGGCGTCGATCGCCTCGACCACGGCGGACTTGGCGAACGCCGGCGGGACGAAGAGGACGGAGACGTTGGCGCCCGTCTTCTCCATCGCCTCGGCGACGGAGCCGAAGACCGGGACCTCGGTGCCGTCGAAGTCGACGGTGGTGCCGGCCTTGCGCGGGTTCACGCCGCCGACGATGTTGGTGCCGTCAGCCAGCATCAGCTTGGTGTGCTTCATGCCCGTGGCACCGGTCATGCCCTGGACGATGACCTTGCTGTCCTTGTTGAGGAAGATAGCCATGTGAGTCTGTGACCTCTGCCCTTACTTCGCAGCCGCGAGCTCGGCGGCCTTGTCGGCCGCGCCGTCCATGGTGTCCACGCGCTGAACCAGCGGGTGGTTGGCGTCCGAGAGGATCTTGCGACCCAGCTCGGCGTTGTTGCCGTCGAGGCGGACGACCAGCGGCTTGGTGACCGCCTCGCCCTTGTCCTCGAGCAGCTGCAGCGCCTGGACGATGCCGTTGGCGACCTCGTCACACGCGGTGATGCCACCGAAGACGTTGACGAAGACGGACTTGACGTCCGGGTCGCCGAGGATGATCTCGAGACCGTTGGCCATGACGGCGGCGGAGGCGCCACCGCCGATGTCCAGGAAGTTGGCGGGCTTGACCCCGCCGCCATTCACCGACGTGTACGCCTCGCCGGCGTACGCGACGACGTCGAGGGTGCTCATGACGAGACCCGCGCCGTTGCCGATGATGCCGACCTCGCCGTCGAGCTTCACGTAGTTGAGGTTCTTCGCCTTGGCGGCGGCCTCGAGCGGGTTCGCGGCAGCGTGGTCCACGAACTCCTCGTGACCCGGCTGGCGGAACTCGGCGTTCTCGTCGAGCGAGACCTTGCCGTCGAGCGCGATGACCGCACCGGAGGCGACCTTCGCGAGCGGGTTGACCTCGACGAGGAGCGCGTCCTCGGCGATGAAGGTCGCCCACAGGGTCACGAGGACCTCGGCGACCTGCTCGGCAACCTCGGCCGGGAACTTCGCCAGCGCGACGATCTCGCGGGCCTTCTCGATGGTCACGCCCTCGTTGGCGTTCACCGGGACCTTGGCGAGCTTCTCCGGGGTCTCCTCGGCGACCTGCTCGATGTCCATGCCGCCCGCGACCGAGGCCATGGCCAGGAAGGTGCGGTTGGTGCGGTCGAGGAGGTACGAGACGTAGTACTCCTCCAGGATCTCCGGAGCGGTCTCGGCGATCATCACCTTGTGGACCGTGTGGCCCTTGATGTCCATCCCGAGGATGTCCGTCGCCCGGGCGACGGCCTCGTCCGGGGTGGCGGCGAGCTTGACGCCGCCTGCCTTGCCTCGGCCGCCGACCTTCACCTGCGCCTTGACGACCGACTTGCCGCCCAGCCGCTCGGTGGCCGCTCGCGCTGCCTCAGGCGTGTCGATCACTTCACCGGCCAGCACCGGTACACCGTGCTTGGCGAAGAGGTCCCTCGCCTGGTACTCGAACAGGTCCACGCGCGTCCGTCCCTTGTCTTCAAAGATTCGCAGTGATTCGCGGTTGTCTGCTATCTGCGTGGGCGTGCCGCGGAGGGCAACGTGACGGCGCTGTCACAAGGAAGGCGCACACGGTGACCGTGGACGCGGCATGTCCGTCCCGCAGGTTATCCCCGTGGGACGTAGGTCCCTAAATCGCAGATCACACCTGAGCGGTGATACCTGTCACAGATCGCCTCACGGTTGAACTGCATCTTCGTGCGATCCACCGATGTACCACCGCCGCGAAGGCTCTCGCACGGGACTCCGCGCCGCGGTCCCCGCCCGGTCACGGGACGGGCAGCGGCCGCTTCTCCAGCGCCGCGGCCATCACCTCCGGGAACAGGTCGGGCGTGCAGGCGAAGGCCGGGGCGCCGAGTGCGGCGAGGGCCGCGGCGTGGTCCCGGTCGTAGGCGGGCGCACCCTCGTCGGACAGCGCGAGCAGCGCCACGAACTCCACCCCCGCCGCCTTCATGGCCGCGACCCGCTTCAGCATCTCGTCGCGGATGCCGCCCTCATAGAGATCACTGATGAGGACGACGACGGTGTCGGCGGGGCGGGTGATCTTCGACTGGCAGTAGGCGAGCGCACGGTTGATGTCGGTGCCGCCCCCGAGCTGGGTGCCGAAGAGCACGTCGACGGGATCGTCGAGCTGGTCGGTCAGGTCCACGACCGCGGTGTCGAAGACGACCAGCCGGGTCGCGATCGAACGCATCGAGGCCAGCACCGCCCCGAAGACGGAGGCGTAGACGACGGAGGCCGCCATCGAACCCGACTGGTCGATGCACAGCACGACCTCCTTCTTCACCGCCCGCGAGGCGCGGCCGTAGCCGACCAGTCGCTCGGGAACGACGGTCCGGTACTCGGGCAGATAGTTCTTCAGGTTCGCCCGGATGGTCCGATCCCAGTCGATGTCCGCGTGCCGCGGCCGGCTGATCCGCGCGGACCGGTCGAGCGCGCCCGTCAGCGTGGCCCGCGTCCGGCTCGCGAGCCGCTTCTCCACCTGCTCGACCACCTTGCGGACGACGGCGCGGGCCGTCTCCCGGGTGGTCTCGGGCATGGCCTTGTTGAGGGAGAGCAGGGTGCCGACGAGGTGCACGTCCGGCTCCACCGCCTCCAGCATCTCCGGCTCCAGCAGCAACGCGGACAGGCCGAGCCGCTGGATCGCGTCCCGCTGCATGACCTGCACCACGGAGGTGGGGAAGTACGTCCGGATGTCCCCGAGCCAGCGCGCCACATGGGGCGCGGACCCGCCGAGCCCGGCCGACCGCTCCCCCGCCCGCTTGCGTCCCCCGCCGCCGTCCCTCCCGTACAGGGCCCCCAGCGCGGCATCCATCCCGGCGTCCGCCCCGCTCAACGCCACCCCGGTCCCCTCCCCCTCTCCCCCGCCCAGCACCATCCGCCACCGCCGCAACCGCTCCGCGCCGCCACCACTCACTTCTGCACCAGCCATCTGTCCCACCCCTCGCTCTCGAAGCCATACGAAGCAACGCCGACCACCACCGGCTGCGCGGTGCGAAGTCCCCTACCCGCCCTTCGCCTGTTCCCCGGGCTGCGCCCGGACCCCGCGGCTCACACGCCGGCGAGGCTGAAACAGCGCCTCCGGCGAATATCCAGCCCCTCCGGCGTTTGAGGAGCGGGGGTCCGGGGGCCGGCCCCCGGCAACGGCGCCGCACCCGGCAAGGGTCCGGGGCGGAGCCCCAGGGCCCTTCAGCCCGTCCGACGTTTGAGGACCGGGTCCGGGCCGGCCCGGGGAACGGTGGAAGGGCGGGTAGGGGACTCCGCCCCGCGCAGCGGCCCACCGCAGCCCGCCCGCCGGCCCCCCGGGCCGCCCCGGGCGGCCCCGGTCACCCCGGCGCCCCCGCCAACAGCAGGCGGACCAGGTCCACCACCGCATCCGCCCGGTCGGGATCCAGCTCCGGACCGAAGCCGACCGGTGCCGCCCCGGCCCCCGGCACGGAGCCCCCCACCCGCCCCGGCCCCCGCCGCACCAGCTCCCCCAGGCTCCGCCGAACCCCCGCCTCGTACCCCCCGAAGGTCCTCCGCAGCAGCGGCAGCACGTCGACGAACGCCCGCTCCGGCACCGACACCAGCCAGTCGTCGATCAGCCCCAGCAGCCGCTCGTCGTGCACCAGCAGCGTGCCGCCCCCCGAGGCTCCGCCCGCGAACCCCTCGATCCAGCCCGCCGCGTCGGTCGGCGCGCACGCCGGGGACAGTGAGAGCCCCATCAGCCGCGCGGTCTCCTCGGGCGGCAGCCGCCCGTCGTCGAGCAGCAGCCGCGCAGCCCGCCCGCGTATCAGCCCGGGGACGGTGTCCCGCCCGGCCAGCGTGCGCAACACCGCCGCCCAGCGCTCCCGCAGGCCGTCGGAGTCCAGCGCCTCCAGCAGCCCGACGGCGCCGTGCACGCCGTCCACGTGCCCCCGCAGCTCCTCCGCCGCGTCGGCGTCCAGCCCCGCCGCGCAGGCGGGCGGCAGCGCCACGCATATCCGCTCCGCGAGCCCGGCCGCCACCGTCGCCAGCGCCGCCGCGTCGGTGCCCCGTACGTCCCCGTAGCGCAGCGAGCGGGCCAGCGCGGGCAGCGCCTTGGCCAGCCCCGCCACATCGGTGTCCAGCGCCGCCCGGTCGGCGAGGGCCCGCAGTACGGCGGGCAGCGCCCCGGAGAGCCCGGCCAGCAGGCACCGCTCCGCCAGGGCCGTGACCTCGCCCAGCTCCCCGGCGCCCGCCGCGTCGGCCTCGGCCCGGGCGGTGGCCGCCCCGAGGACGGTGGTCCCCCAGATGCCGGCTTCGGCCACCCGTACCGCGAGCTCCGGCTCCCAGCAGAGCCGCCAGGTCTCGCGGAAGGTGCCCGTGCTCCCCCGGGAGGCCGTCGGGACGCCCCAGTCGATGCCGAGCAGCCGCAGCCGGTGCAGCAGGAGGGACTTGGCCGCGTCGGTGTCCTTGCGCAGGTCGAGCTCCAGCTCCCGGTCCTGCGCCTCGGGCTTGAGGCGCAGCGAGCGCTGCTGCCGGGTCAGGTCGCGCTGGAGCGGTACGACGGGCGCCGCGTCGGGGACTTCGCCGAGCACGTCGCCGACGACGAGCCGGTCCTCGATCAGCGCGAGCGGTATGTCGGAGCCGTCGCACATCACCGCCCGGACCGCTTCCAGGGTCTCCGTCAGCCCCGGCTCCGGCCGGCCCCGCATCGCGGCCAGGGTGTCGGCGAGCCGGACCGCTTCGATGACGTGGGCCGGGGACACCTGCCTGTCCTCCTCGCGGAGCAGGCCCGCGATCTTGGTCAGCCAGCGCTCGACGGGCCGGTCCCGGGCCGCGAAGAGGTGTGCGTACCAGCCGGGCGAGGTGATGCCCGCGCCGTATCCTCCGGCCCGGGCGAGGCGCCGGTGGGTCCAGGGCACCCAGGTGGTCTCCACCTTGACCTTGGGCAGGCCCGTGAGGAGCGCCTTGTCGGCGGCCGCGGTGGTCTTCGCCCGCAGGGCCGGGACGTGCCAGGCCCCGCAGACCACGGCGTAGGCGTCGCCGAACTCCCGGCGCGCGGCCCGCATCCGCTGCCGCATGTACGCCTCGCGCACCAGGTCCCGGTGGTGGCCGCCCGCTCCGTACGCCTCGCGCAGGGCGCCCATGGCCTCCCCGAGGGCCTCGAACACGGCCAGCGGGTCGGCCGCCGGTCCGGACCCGCCGCGGTGCTCGACCACGTCCTCCCACCACCGCTCGGGGTCCTCGTACCCGGCGGTCTCGGCCAGCACGGCCAGCGGGTCCAGCCGTACGGACCCGGGCGCCGCTCCGCTCTCCTCCCGGCCCTCTCCCCCGTCACCGTCCCCGACCCCTCCCTCGGCCCCTTCCCCGCCCTCCGGCACGGCCAGCGAGTGCGCGGCCGGGAGGTCGATGAACCGGACCGGCACGTCCCGCTCCTGCGCCCACCGGATGGCGGTCCATTCCGGGGAGAAGTCGGCCAGCGGCCAGAACGCGGCTCGGCCGGGGTCGTCGGCCGCGTGTGCGAGCAGGGCGACGGGCGGCCGCATCCCCGGGTCCGCGGCCAGCGGGAGCAGGGCGTCCCCCTCCGGCGGTCCCTCGATCAGCACCGCCGCGGGCCGGGCCGCGTCCAGGGCGGCCCGCACCGCACGGGCCGAGCCGGGCCCGTGGTGCCGTACGCCCAGCAGCAGCGGACCGGCGGCGTCCTTGCCGGCCGTCCCCGGGCTCATACGGTCACCTCCCGGCAGGCCCGGTAGAAGTCCTTCCAGCCGTCGCGCTCGCGGACCACTGCCTCCAGGTACTCCTGCCAGACGACCTGGTCGGCGGCCGGGTCCCGGACGACGGCCCCGAGGATCCCCGCCGCCACGTCGGAGGGGCGCAGGACGCCGTCCCCGAAGTGGGCGGCCAGGGCGAGGCCGCCCGTGACCACCGAGATGGCCTCGGCGGTGGACAGGGTGCCGCTGGGCGACTTGACCTTCGTGCGCCCGTCCTCGGTGACTCCGCCGCGCAGCTCGCGGAAGACGGTGACCACGCGACGGATCTCCTCCAGGCCCTCCGGGGCGGCGGGCAGGTCCAGGGCGCGGCCCATCTGGTCGACGCGGCGGGCGACGATGTCGACCTCGGCGTCGGCGGAGGCGGGCAGCGGCAGGACGACGGTGTTGAAGCGTCGGCGCAGCGCGCTGGAGAGCTCGTTGACCCCGCGGTCGCGGTCGTTGGCGGTGGCGATGAGGTTGAAGCCGCGCACGGCCTGCACCTCCTGGCCGAGTTCCGGTATCGGGAGCGTCTTCTCGGACAGGACGGTGATGAGGGTGTCCTGCACGTCGGCGGGGATGCGGGTGAGCTCCTCGACGCGGGCGGTCATGCCCTCGGCCATGGCCCGCATGACCGGGCTCGGTACGAGCGCTTCGCGGCTGGGGCCGTGGGCGAGGAGGCGGGCGTAGTTCCAGCCGTAGCGGATGGCCTCCTCCGGGGTGCCCGCGGTGCCCTGGACGAGGAGGGTGGAGTCTCCGCTGACGGCGGCGGCGAGATGCTCGGACACCCAGGTCTTGGCGGTGCCGGGCACTCCGAGGAGCAGCAGCGCGCGGTCGGTGGCGAGGGTGGTGACGGCGACTTCGACGATCCGGCGCGGGCCGACGTACTTGGGTGTGATGACGGTGCCGTCTTCGAGCGTGCCGCCCTGCAGGTACGTGGCCACGGCCCACGGGGAGAGTTTCCAGCGGGCCGGGCGGGGCCGGTCGTCGGCGGCCGCCAGGGCTTTCAGTTCGTGGGCGAAGGCGTCTTCGGCGTGCGGTCGCAGCGCCTCTGCGGTGGTCTCGTTCCCGGTCGTGGCCATGGTCCCCCTCCAATGCTCCGCAGCCGCTTCCGACTGCTGCAACCACGATGCACCCGACCACTGACAACGGCCCCCGGGAGATGAGTCGTTGCAGGTCAGAGCGATTGTCAGTGGGGGTCTCTACGGTGGAACACATGACTGAGCAGGGGGTCCGCTGGACAGCGGAACAGGTACTGGCTCTGGCTCCTGACGACGCCTCACGCAAGGCGGGGGCCAAGCTCGGTGCGGCAGGGCCGTGGTCACAGACCGGAGGTTCCGCTTCCGGTGCGGTGTGGGGGTTGTGCAAGGGCAGCGGCAGCAAGCCGTACCGGACGGTCGTCGACCTGTCCGGGCCGGCGTACAAGTGCTCCTGCCCGAGCCGGAAGTTCCCGTGCAAGCACGCGCTGGGCCTGCTGCTGCTCTGGTCCGCGGAGGGGCTCGACGCCCCGGCCGGGGCTCCGGACTGGGCGGGCGAGTGGCTCGCGGAGCGGGCGGCGAAGGCCGCGCGACCCGCCGCGGACGGCTCCGGCCGGGCCGGGCCGGCGGACGCGGACGGAGCCCGCAAGCGGGCCGAGCGGCGGGCGGCCCGGATCGGCGCGGGCGTCACCGAGTTGGAACAGCGGCTCGCGGACCTGGTGCGCGGCGGCCTCGCCGGTCAGGAGCGGGCGGGATATGCGGCCTGGGAGGAGACCGCCGCCCGCATGGTCGACGCCCAGGCACCCGGACTGGCCGCGCGGGTGCGGGAGTTGGGGACGATACCCAGTTGCGGCGCCGCCTGGCCCGCCCGGATGCTTGAGGAGGCCGCGCTGCTGCACCTGCTGGACCGAGCCTGGCTGGGGGTTTCGGGACTGCCGGAGCCGCTGGCCGCGACGGTCCGCAGCCGTCTGGGACTGCAGCCCCGGACGGAAGGCGAGGCCGTACGGGACCACTGGATCGTGCTGGCCCAGTACGACACGGCGTCACCGGACGGCCGTCTCACCACCCGCCGGATATGGCTGCGCGGGCTGGCGAGCGGACGGCCGGCCCTGGTCCTGGACTTCGGCCCGCCCGGGCGACCGCCGGGGCTGGCCCTGCCCGTCGGCTTGGTGCTGGAGGCGGAAGCCCGCTTCCGGCCCGGCTCCGCAGGACTGCGGGCGGACCTCGGGGAGAGGTTCGCCCCGGCCGAACCGTGCCGGACCGCGCCGACCGGCGTGAGCACGGGCGCGGCACTCGAGGCGTACGGCGCGGCCCTGCGCGAGGACCCCTGGCTGGAGTCCTGGCCGGTGGTGCTCGGCCCGGTGGTGCCGATACCGGGAGGACAACAACGACAACAAGGACGACAGGAAGGAGCGCAGGGGGAAGGGCAAGGCGCACAACAGGGCCAAACGGCCTGGCAATTGGCGGACGCGGAGGGGATGTCCGCCCTGCCCGTGCCCCTGACCGGGGCCGGGAGCCGGCCCGGGACCGGGTTGTGGCAGCTGGCCGCGCTCTCGGGGGGCGGCCCGTTGACGGTGTTCGGCGAATGCGGACACCGCGGATTCACCCCGCTGACGGCCTGGCATCCGGACTCTTCGGAGCCGATGGTGCTGGGCTGAGCGGGCGGCAGGGCAAAGCGTCGGCGCGGGGGCGCCGACGTATTCGAGACGAGTGAGCCGGGGGGCTTTCGTGGACGACAACCACGCCAGTTGAGGCCGTAGGTGCGGCCGTGTGTGCCACAGGGAAATCGAGCTGCTCCGGTCCCGCGGAGGGGGCGGGACCGGAGCAGGGCACCTGCACACGGCACGACACGCGAAGGAAAGAGGGAGGGATCCGTTGAACACGACCACGAACACGACGACGGACACGACCACGGGCAGAACGGCGGGCGGATCGACGGGCGGGGCGACGGACCCGGCCTACGGGGACGCGGGCTGGGACGAGCTGGTGGCCGCCGCGCTGCTGGGTACCGAGCGGCGCCGGGGCAGCCCCGAGGCCCTGCTCGGGGCCGCGGCCGTGCAGACGGTACGGCGCCGGGCCGGGCTGAGACCCGCCGAGGCGGGCCCTCGGCCCGAGCCGGCGCCGCGCGACCCGCGTCCCGAGCCTCCGGAGCCGGCCCGGCGGCGGCTCGCGCAGCTGTTGGCGGGCCGCGCCGGTGCGGGCAGCGGCAGCGGGCGGCGGGGGGCCGCCCCGGACCTGACGGAGCTGCTGCCGCAGTGGCTGGCCGCCGCCGGACAGCACGGGTACCGGGCTCCGGCTTCGCTCGTGCCCGCGCTGCTGGACGTCGCCCGGGCCCGGAGCGACCTCAGACCACAGGCGCTGGCCCTGGCCGGGACGCGCGGGCTGTGGCTGGCCCGGCTCAATCCGGACTGGCGGTTCGCGCTGCGCGGGGGATCCGGGGGCGCCGGCGAACTGCCCGACGCGGAGGACTCTGCGGGGGTGGAGCGGCTGTGGCAGGAGGGGCTGTTCGCGGAGCGGGTAGCGCTGCTCGGTCTCGTACGGGCCCACGAGGCGGCCGCCGGGCCGCGGCTGCTGGAGACCACGTGGAGCACCGAGCGGGCCGAGGACCGGCTGATGTTCCTCGACTCCTTGCGGGTCGGGCTGTCGACGGGCGACGAGCCCTTCCTGGAGGCGGCGCTGGGCGACCGCAGCCGCAACGTCCGCGCGACCGCGGCCGAGCTGTTGTCCGCGCTGCCGACCTCGGCGCTGGCCGGGCGGATGGCGGAACGGGCCCTGGCCTGCGTCGGCCCGGAGGGGGTGGCGCCGCCGGCCGCATGCGATGCGGGGATGCTGCGCGACGGCGTGGTCAAACGGCCGCCGGCCGGTCGCGGAGAGCGGGCCTGGTGGCTGGGGCAGTTGGTGGAGTCCGCGCCGCTGTCGTGCTGGCGGGACCGGTTCGGGGGGCTCGGCCCGGCGGAGATCGTGGCGCTGCCGGTGGCCGAGGGCTGGGCGGAGGAACTGCACGCGGCCTGGTGCCGGGCCGCGGTGCGGCAGGGCGACCCCGCGTGGTCGCAGGCCCTGCTCGGCTCGGCCTCCGCACCGCCCGCGGCGGGCCCGGCGACGGCGTCGCTGGCTGAGCGGGCGAAGCTCCTGTCGACGCTCGGGGATGAGGAACGGGCGGCGTGGGTCGCAGAGTTCATACGTGCGCACGGGCTGTCGGAGGCGTTCCAACTGCTCGGGGTGTGCGTGGTGCCGTGGGCGGGGGCGCTGGGGAGAGCGGTGATCGAGGCGCTGGACTCCGCGCGGGAGGCGGGCGGCTACCCGTGGAGCTTCAGCGGGGTGATGGGGCTGGCGGAGCGGTGCCTTGATCCCGCGGAGGCGGGGCGGCTCGATGCGCTGGCGGCGGAGCCGGTGGAGGAGGGGGGTGCGGCGGCCTACTGGTCGGAAGCCTTCCAGCGCCTGGTCGCCACCCTGCGCCTACGCGCGGCGCTGCACGCGGAACTGACACCGCCCGCCTGACCACCAACGCGCCCCGAGTCGGTCCGCGTCCCGGCTGACGCCGTAGGGGTGCCCCTCGCCGCTACACGGGGCAAAGTCCCCTACCCGCCCTTCCACCGTTCCCAGGGCTCCGCCCTGACCCGGTCCTCAAACGCCGGACGGGCTGGAAGGGGGTACCGGGCTGCGCCCGGACCCCCTGGGGCTCCGCCCCCGCTCCCGGTCCTCAAACGCCGGACGGCTGAAAGATCCCCAACGCCGGACGGCTGAAAGGTCAAACCCCGGCGGGGCTGAAGTACCCGCCGACGGGGCTGGGGGCGGCCGGGTCGGGGACGGGGACGGGGTGGGGTGTCGGCCGGGACGTAAAGCGTGATTTGTGGCGCCAGAGCACGCCGCGCCCTGTCGAAGCAGGGCACAGGGCGCCTAAATCATGCAGTCCAGGCCGACACCCCACCCCGGCCCCGGCCCCGACCCACCCGCAGCCGGCGCACAGACCCGACCACACCCCAGCCCCGCCGGCGTTTGAGGCGCAGGGGTCCGGGGACCGGTCCCCGGCAACGGGGCAGGGCAGGGCAGGGCAACGGCTACACCGGCTGGCGAACGTGGGCGCGGACCCAGTCGACGATGGCCGTGGTCGTCGCGCCCGGGGTGAAGATCTCGGCCACGCCCTTCTCCTTCAGCGGAGCGATGTCCGCCTCCGGAATGATGCCGCCGCCGAACACCTTGATGTCCTCCGCATCGCGCTCCGCAAGGAGTTCCAGCACGCGCGCGAACAGCGTGTTGTGCGCGCCCGACAGGATCGACAGACCGATCGCGTCGGCGTCCTCCTGGATCGCCGTGTCGACGATCTGTTCGGGGGTCTGGTGGAGGCCGGTGTAGATGACCTCCATGCCCGCGTCCCGCAGGGCCCGCGCGATCACCTTGGCGCCTCGGTCGTGGCCGTCGAGGCCCGGCTTGGCCACCACCACACGGATCGGACCGGTCACACCCATCGCACTGCCTCCCGAGTGAACGAACGTTAAGTACAGCATTGCGCACACCCCCGTTTCGCGGTCAACCACGAGGGGGAAATCACACGTGGGATGGCGTACCACCGCTCCGCGCCGACAGCCGCACGGCACGGGGCGGTCGGACGCCCCGGTCCCGAGTCGCCAGGACCTACGGGGGGGGGCCGTCCATGGGGCTGACCATGTCCGGGGCCGCGCTGCGGGCCGGCGTACTGGAAGCGATCGTGCTCGGCGGGCACATCCTGCTGTATCCCACCGGAGTTCTGCCGGAGCGACCCGCCACCGCCACCCACGAGCGCCCGCCGGTACTGCTGCTCCACGGCTTCACCGACAACCGCTCCGTCTTCGTCCTGCTGCGCCGCGCCCTCGGGGCCGGCGGCCGGCGGCAGGTGGAGGCGCACAACTACTCTCCCTTCACCTGCGACCTGCGCGTCACCGCCCGGCATCTGGCCCGCCGCATCGAGGAGCTGTGCGAGCGCACGGGGCAGGACCGGGTGGACCTGGTGGGGCACAGCCTCGGCGGGCTGGTCGGGCGGTACTACGTCCAGCGCCTCGGCGGCGACGCGCGCGTCCGCACGCTCGTCACGCTCGGCACCCCGCATTCCGGCACCCGCGTGGCGCCCTTCATGGACGCACACCCCTTGGTCCGGCAGATGCGCCCGGATTCCGAGGTGCTCGCCGAACTGCGCGCGCCCGCGCCCGGCTGCCGGACCCGATGCGTGGCGTTCTGGAGCGAGTTCGACGAGCTGATGGACCCGACCGAGACGGCCCGTATCGAGCACCCGGACCTGCTCGCGGAAAACGTGCAGGTCACCGGCATCGGACACCTCGCCCTGCCCGCGCACCTCACCGTCATCGCGGCGGTCCGGCGCGCGCTCGACGGACCCAGGCCGATCGCCGTCCCGCACCCCGGTGCCGCTTCCGTCGCCTGACCGAGCCCCGCCGAGCCCTGCCGGAGCCTGACCGAGCCCCGCCGAGCCCTGCCGAGCGCCGCCGAGCCCGACCGAGGCGGCCACCCCTTGCGGCCTCGACCGCGGGAGCGAAAAGCGACCTTCAGTCGAACGCTTTTCGAACTCAAGGCCAAGGGTGAGTCTTCAGCCGACCGAAAGGCGGCCGAATGCCCGGTTCCGCCGAGCACAAAAGCCTCCGAAGATTGTCGTTGCGTGTAACCGCCGGGTACAGTCACGCCACTGCTCTCCTCCGAGGACCCCACGCTCCTCGGCCACCCAGGCCCCCCGCTGCCGAGGCGAAAGAGAAGTTGGTGAACGACCGCCCCTCGTCGGGCCAGTACCCCGATTTTGGGTATGACGGCCTTTCCACCACCACTTTCGCTGGCGATTCAGCGTTTACGTCCTATGAAACACAGGGTCAGGGCTACAACTACGGCGCCGCCTACGGTTCCTACGACACCGGCTCGTACGACACCACGGCATGGACCGCCCCCCAGAACACTTACGCGCAGCCCTCCGTAGACGGATACGCCGGCTACGACGGCTACCTTTCGACCGTCCCCACCCAGGGCGGCGTCTCCATGGACTACCAGTCCACCGCCTTCGGCTACGAGACCTCCGCCGAGCAGACCGGCCACTGGTCGGTCCCCGGCTACGGGACCGAGACCGGCGCCTACGACGCCACCGCCTGGAACACGGCCTCCGAGCAGACCTACGGGTACGGCGGTTACGAACAGCAGCAGCCGCAGCACGTCCCCGAGTCGGCGCAGGAGCAGGCCCACGAGCAGCAGTACGCCTACGGCTACGAGGCCTACGCCGCGACCTCGCCCGAGGGCGAGACGGCCTACACCGAGACCGCCGTCTTCGACTTCCTCCCCGCCGGTGCGGATGCCGACGACGCCCACGCGGACGTCGATTACGACGTCGACGTCGACATGAACGCCGACGCCCGGGTGCACGATCTCCCCACCCAGGCCATGCCGGTCACCCCTGCCGCGCCCACCGAGCCGCGCCCCTCGCGCCGCGCCGGCTCCAAGCCCGGCTCGAAGCCCGTCGCCAAGGCGAGTACCGCCAAGGCCGGTGCCGGCAACCGCCGTCGTACCCCGGCCAAGCGTTCCGCGCTGCTGACCGTGGCCGTTCCCTCGGCCTGTGTGATGGGTGTCGCGGGTGTCGCCGCCGCCTCCGTGGGCGGGCTCACCGGTACGGAGAAGCCGTCCGAGGAGACCACCACCCTGGCCGCGCCCGACCCGGCCTCCATCAAGCCGGTCGCCGCGAACAGCAAGCTCGACACGCAGCTCACCGCCCTCAGCGCCGACGCCGGCGACTTCGCGGACCGTGCGAGCCGCACCCAGGAGCGCATCGACCTGCGCCTGCGCCAGGACGAGGAAAAGAAGCAGAAGGCGGAGGAGGCCGCGGCCAAGGAAGCGGCCCGCCCCAAGTTCGCGCTCCCCGTCGCGCGGCACGGCCTCAGCGCCGGCTTCGGCCAGGCGGGCGTCAACTGGATGTCCGTGCACACCGGCATCGACTTCCCGGTGTCCTACGGGACTTCGGTCATGGCCGCCACCGACGGCACCGTGCGCAGCCAGTGGAACTCCGCCTACGGCAACATGGTGATACTCACCGCGCCCGATGGCACCGAGACCTGGTACTGCCACCTCAGCAGCGCCAAGATCCGCTCCGGCAAGGTCAAGGCCGGCGATGTGATCGCGTACTCCGGCAACTCCGGCAACTCCACCGGCCCGCACCTCCACTTCGAGGTACGGCCGGGCGGCGGCTCTCCGGTCGACCCGCAGGCATGGCTGCGCGCCAAGGGCCTGAACCCGAACTAGGACCCGGCACGAACGCGGAAGGGCCCCGGAACACCGGGCGGTGCTGGTGCAGATCTACTTCCGCGGACTCAGTGTGGG
>NZ_JBHVYI010000141.1:0-14966 GCF_042880975.1 Streptomyces sp. NPDC058289 | reverse complement strand
GTCGACACCGACGAGCTGCTCCGCGATGGTGTCCGCGGAGGGGAACCTCATGCCCAGGGTCCCGACGTGCTTCCAGTGCAGGGTGCCGTCCGGTGCGATGACGAAGACGGCCCGGCGCAGACCGATCACGGGAGCAGCGATACCGAAGGCGCGGGCCACCTCGCGGTCGGTGTCGGCCAGCAACGGCATCCGCAGGCCGCGGGCCCGGGCGAAGGCCTCGTGGCTGTCGACGCCCTGCGGGCTGATGCCCCACACCTGGGCACCGCACGCGGAGAGCGCCTCCAGACCGTCGGAGTAGGAGCACAACTGCGTCGTGCAGACGGGAGTGTTGTCGCCGGGGTAGAAGGCGAGGACGACCGGGTTCCCGCGCTGCTCGCCGAGCGAGTACTGGCCGCGGACGAACACGTCCTCGCTGAGCCGGCCGCCGGGGAGCGAGAAATCGCCCACCACATCGCCCACGTCCGGGATTCGGGTCACGATGGCCGCACCTCTCTGTCGTCGAGGGGCGTACGGTACCCGGTCGCGCCCGCCGTGTCGCCGCCCGGAGGTCGGGGCCGGGGGGGGGGGACGGCGGGCGCGACCGCGGCTCAGCGCCGGTGCATCGTGTGCAGGGCCTCGAGGAGCACCTTGGGATCGTGGCCGCCCTTGTAGACCGGCGGCGGCTGCCGGTCCAGGTGCAGCAGCCGGGCCACGGCGGTCCACGCGGTGCGCACCGAGTACTCGACGGTGAACACCACGTCGTCGGGTACCTCGGCGTACTGGCCGATGAAGGCCAGGTTGGTGGATCCCTCCGGAACGACCTCGGGCCGGTCGCCGGCCTTGCGCACCAGGAACTGGCTGGTGATGTACGGCATCAGGGCCGGAACCACGACCGAGGATTCCAGGATCTGCTCGCTCTGCGCGAGGCGCAGGTGACCGAGCACCTCGGTGAGGATCTCGCGGCCCGTGCACTCGGCCATCGTCTTGCCCACGTGGTCGCCGGCCTTGTCCGGGAACAGGGCGTACCCCCACCAGACGTAGGTGCCTTCGGGCTGCTCGTGGAAGTGCGGCTGGTGGTTCAGGACGATGGTCAGCAGCCAGCCGGAGTCCTTGAAGGTGATCAGACCGCCCTTGCCGGCCTCGCTGCCGGAGAACTCCTCCATGGCCTTGAAGAAGGTGGGGTCCTGGGTGGTGACGGTGAAGGAGCCCCAGGTGGAGTCCGAGACGGAGGAGTCGAACACCGAAGGGTCGCCCAGGTGGGGACGCTTGGCCGCCAGGGTCTGCCACAGGCGCCACGAAGCGTCCGGCGCGGAGGTGTCCAGTACGGCGGGGGCGTCGGTGGATCCCAGGGTCGAGTTCGCGGTCATCGATCCGTTGGTGACGAACACCAGGTCCTCGGCGGCGACGGGGATCCGCAGGGCCGCGCCCTCCTGCGTACAGGCGAGGGCGGTGACGGTGGTGCCCTCGCCGTCGGCCAGCTCCACGTCGGTCACGGTGGTGTTCATCGTGAACACGACGCCGTTGCTCCGCAGCCAGTTCTGGAGCGGGCGCACGATCGAGTCGTACTGGTTGAAGCGGGTGCGGTAGATGCCCGACATGGTGTCGAAGGTCTTGAAGAGGTGCACGAACCGGTTGAGGTAGCGCCGGAACTCGATCGCCGAGTGCCAGGGCTCGAAGGCGAAGGTCGTGCACCACATGTACCAGAAGTTGGTGGTGAAGAACTCGGGGGTGAAGCAGTCGGAGATGCGCTTGCCGTCGAGCCGGGACTCGGGGGAGGCCACGCACGCGACCAGGTCCAGCCGGTCGCGCTCGGAGAACCCCATGGAACGGGTGTCGACCCGCCGGCCGGCGGAGTCGACCAGGCGGGCCTTGTCGTTCCAGGCGAAGTCCTCGTGGAAGGCGAAGGTGTCCTCGGTGACCGAGGTGCCCGGCGCGTCCAGTGAGGGGATGGAGCGCAGCAGGTCGTAGGTGCACTCGAAGTGCAGCTCGAACATCCGGCCGCCGCGCATGGTGTAGCCGTTCTCGGGGTCTCCCGCGGCGTCGAGGCTTCCGCCGGTGCGGCCCTGGGCTTCCAGGATCGTGATGTCCGAGCCCGCGAACCCGCCCTCCCTGATCAGCAGCGCCGCCGCCGACAGGGAAGCGATCCCGGCACCCACCAGATAGGCCTTGGCCACGATGTGTCTCCTCGCCCTGGCCGCACGTGCCCCGGTCGGCCGTACGGTCACCCACCCAGGCCACCACCCCATACGGCGGGTCGCGACCGGGGTGCGCCATTGGGCGGGCGGGCCGACCGGTCGCGCGGCACTACCGCGGCGTGCTTCCGATCCGCTTGCAAGAGATTTGCATCAGTGGGACTGATTTTTGCGCACCCGACTGGTAGCTTGACCGCGTGAGCACCCAGAGGCTAGCCCAGGTGGCCGAGATGGCCGGCGTCAGCACGACTACGGTGAGTCGCGTCCTGAACGGCAACAGGGACGTCGCACCCGCGACCCGCGAGGCGGTGCTGACGGCCGTGGACGTGTGCGGCTTCGAGCGCCCGGTGGAGTTCCGCAAGGAACGGGCCCAGTTGATCGGGCTGGTGGTCCCCGACCTCCAGAACCCCGTCTTCTCCGCGGCAGCGGAGGCGCTCGCGGGACTCCTCAACGGTCAGGGGCTGGTCCCCGTGCTGTGCACGCGCACGGCCGACGGGGTCTCGGAATCGCACTACGTGGACATGCTGCTCGGGCAGAACGTCGGCGGGATCGTCTTCGTCGGTGCCAGCTACACCGACATAGGAGAGGCCCAGGGCCGCGAGCTGCGCCGCCGTGCGATCCCCGTGGTCCTGGTGAATCCGGCCGACGAGAACCCGGGCGTCGCGCAGGTTTCGGTGGACGACGCCGGAGCCGCCGAGCAGGCGCTGGAGCACCTGTCGGCGCTCGGCCACGAGCGGATCGGGATGATCGTGGGCCCCTCCGGGCATGTCCCGTCGGTCCGCAAACTCGCTGGTTACGCGGCTTTCAACGCCCGGCGCGGGGTCCCGGCCCAGGAGTGGCGGCCGCTGGTCGCCCACGCGCTCTTCTCGATGGAGGGCGGCGCCACGGCGATCGCGCAGCTCCTCCCGCGCGGGGTGACGGCGGTGGTCTGCGCCAGCGACGCCCTCGCCCTCGGAGCCATCCGCGGGGCGCGCCGGCGGGGGCTGAAGGTACCGGCCGAGCTGTCCGTCGTGGGCTTCGACGACTCGCTCTTCATGGTGGCCACCGACCCTCCGCTGACGACGGCCCGTCAGCCCGTCGCCGCCATGGCCTCGGCCGCGGTGCAGTTCCTGGCCGAGCAGATCCGTACGGGCGTGGGCCTCTCCTCGGAGATCCTCTTCGACACCGAACTCATCGTTCGCTCGTCCACGACGCGCCCGTCCATGCGGAGCTGACGGGGGAGCGGGGGGAGGCTCACAGGAAAGAGGGTCCGGCTGTCGCCGGGCCCTCTTTTTCGTGTTCGGCGCTGCCGCCGAGGTGACGGCCGCTCGTCACGATCCGTCACATAGCTGAATCTCCACGCGTGATCTCTTGCGTAACATTATTGACTTTTTGCGTTCACGGCTTCTACTGTCGCGCCATCGAAGCCCGACCCGCTCGGAAGGCCTGTTCGCATGGATGGCATCACCAGACGTCGCGCCCTGTTCACCTCCACCGCCCTCGTGGCGAGCCTCTGCCTCACCGCCTGCGGCGGCGCACCGGCCCCGGCCGGCGACAAGGCCGGCGGGGTGGTGACGATCACGGTCAACGGCATGCCGGCCACGACGCAGGCCGCCGACCGTAAGGACTTCGAGGAGCTCGTCAAGCAGTTCGAGGCGGCCTACCCGAAGATCAAGATCGATGCCCGCGAGGGCCAGATGGACCCCAAGACCTTCGCGGCCAAACTCGCCGGGGGTCAGCTCGAAGACGTCTACTACGTCTACTTCACCGACCCGGCCGGGCTCATCCAGCGCAAGCAGGGTGCCGACATCACCCCCTACCTGGCGGACGTCCCGTACCTGTCCGACATACGCCCCGAGCTCCAGAAGGTGTTCAAGGACAAGGCGGGCAAGACCTACGGCCTGCCCACCGGCAACTACTCCATGGGCCTCGTCTACAACCGCGAGCTCTTCCGCAAGGCCGGACTCGACCCCGACAAGCCCCCGACCACCTGGGAAGAGGTCCGCGCCGCCGCGAAGAAGATCAGCGCGCTCGGCGAGGACACCGTGGGCTACGCCGACTACAGCAAGAACAACCAGGGCGGCTGGCACCTGACGTCCTGGCTGTACTCCATGGGCGGCGAGGTGGCCACCGAGGAGAACGGCATCTGGAAGGCCGCCTTCGACAGCGACGCCGGCCGCAAGGCGCTCCAGACCCTGCACGACATGCGCTGGACCGACCGGAGCATGGGCACCCGCCAGCTCCTGGAGATCGGCGACGTCCAGAAGATGATGGGCTCCGGCAAGCTCGGTATGTACATGGCCGGACCCGACAACATCCCCACCATCGTCAAGCAGTTCGAGCGCAAGTACGAGGAGTTCGGCCTCGCGGCCCTCCCCGGCACGGCCACCCTCGGCGGCGGCGACGGGTTCATGTTCAACCCCAAGGCCACGCCCGAGAAGATCAAGGCCGGCCTGCAGTGGGTCCAGTGGAAGTACCTCAACCCCGACCGGGAGGAGGAGAACGTCACCAAGTTCTCCGGCCTCGGCGTCCCGATCGGTCTGCCCCAGCCCAACCTCTTCGCGGGCGCAGCCCAGCAGAAGATCCAGGCCATCCACACCGCGCACGCCAACGTGCCGCAGGAGAACTACAAGCCGTTCGTCGACCGCAGCCCCCAGGTCGAGGTCAAGGTCGAGCCGCCCAACGCGCAGCAGATCTACACCGTCCTGGACGGCGTCATGCAATCCGTCCTGACCAAGGAGGACGCCGACCTGGACAAGCTGCTCAAGGAAGCCGCCGCCCGCACCGACACCATCCTCGCCACGGTGAAGTGACATGTCCGCACTCCCCACCCCCACGGCCCCGGTCCCGCGCACCCGGCACGTCCGGGGTGTACGCAGCCTCCGGGACCAAGGGCCGACCGGAGCCGAGGGCGGAAACCCGGCCGCGGGCCGACTCCCCGCCACGGGCCGAGCCCGCCGGCTGCGGGAGAACCTCGTCGCCTACCTCTTCCTCTCCGCCGCGCTGATCTGCTTCGCCCTGTTCGCCTGGTACCCGATCGTCCGCGGCGTCCTCTTGGGCTTCCAGCAGGTGACCTTCGCCCAGCCGGCCGAGTGGGTCGGCCTGGACAACTTCCGCCGCCTCCTCGCCGATCCGCTCTTCGCCACCGCCTGGCGCAACACCGGCTACTTCACCCTCCTGGCGCTCGTCTTCGGCTTCGCCGCCCCGTTCGTCACGGCCGTCGTCCTGAACGAACTCCGGCGCGGCCAGTCGTACCTGCGGCTCACCGTCTACCTCCCGGTGATGCTCCCGCCCATCGTCACCATGCTGCTGTGGCGCTGGTTCTACGATCCCGGCCCCGGCCTCTTCAACAACGTGCTCGGCGTCCTGCACCTGCCGGCCCAGCAGTGGCTGGAGTCGGAACACCTCGCGATGGTCTCCCTGGTCCTCGTCTCCACCTGGGCCAACATGGGCACCACGACCCTCATCTACCTGGCGGCCCTCGGCGGCATCCCCGGGGAGCTCTACGAGGCGGCCGAGCTCGACGGGGCCTCCATCCGCCAACGGCTGTGGCACGTCACGATCCCGCAGGTCAGGTTCATCCTCCTGATCACCCTGCTGCTCCAAGTCATCGGCACCATGCAGGTGTTCGTCGAACCCTTCGTCCTCACCGGCGGCGGCCCCGACGACGCCACCGTCACCATCCTGCTGCTGCTCTACCGCTACGCCTTCGTCTACAACGACTTCGGCCTGGCCAGTGCCATGAGCACCCTGCTCTTCGTCGTCCTGGGCCTCTTCGCCGGCCTCTACCTGCGGCTGACCCGGACCAAGGACTGAAAGGAGGACCGCCATGGCCGCCACCGAACCCCGCTCCCGCACGCTCATCGCACCCGCCGAACTGACCCGGCCCGTCGGCCGGTTCCTGCACCGCTTCGTCCTGGGTGCGACCCTGACCGGCTTCACCCTGGCCTTCGTCTTCCCGCTCTACTGGATGACCACCGGCGCCCTCAAGACCTCCGCGGAGCTGGCGCAGCCCCATCCGACCGTGCTCCCGAGCAGTTGGCACCCCGAGAGCTACACCGAGGCCTGGACGAACACGGGGCTCGCCGGCTACTTCTTCAACACCGTCCTGCTCGCCTTCGGAGCCCTGCTGTTCCAACTGGTCATCGACGTCTCCGCCGCGTACGCGCTGTCCAAGCTCCGCCCGGTCCTGGGCAACGCGGTGCTCGCGATGATGCTGGCCACCCTGATGCTGCCGGTCTCCGCGCTGCTCGTACCCGCGTACCTCACCGTCGTGGACGTTCCCCTCGTCCACGTGAACCTCATCAACACGCCGTTCGCCATCTGGCTGCCCGCCGCGGCGAACGCCTTCAACGTCTTCATCCTCAAGCGGTTCTTCGACCAGATCCCCACGGAACTGCTCGACGCCGCCCGGATCGACGGCGCGGGCACGGTGCGGATCCTCGTCTCGGTGATCCTCCCGCTGTCGCGCCCGGTGCTGGCCGTGGTGTCCATCTTCGCCGTCGTCGGAGTCTGGAAGGACTTCCTCTGGCCGATGCTCGTCCTGCCGGACGAGACCAAGCAGCCGGTCACCGTCGCCCTCAACCGCCTCGCGGAGTTCATGCCGGCCAACCAGCTCCTCGCCGGCATGGTCATGGCGAGCGTCCCGCTGCTGGTCCTCTTCCTCCTCTTCCAACGGCACATCATCTCCGGCCTCACGGCGGGAAGCCTCAAGGGCTGACCACGCCCGGTCCTCCCGGCACTGCCGGCCCTCCCGGTGACATCCCCACCTCCCCACACCGGGTCTCCCACCCCTTCTCGACACCACCCCCTCGACACCACCCCCTCGTCACCGCCACAGCGACGGACCGCCGCGGCGGCCCCCACCGCGCCCTCCCGCCCCCGCGCGCGGGGCGCGCCTTCAGAAAGGACACGCCGCCGTGTCTTCTCCCCGAGGAACCCGCACCAGAGCCGCACGCCTCATCTCCCCGCTCCTCCTCACCGCCTTGGTCACCACCGGCCTCACCGGCACCCTCGCCACCGGCTCCTACGCGGCCGCCGTCACGCTGGAGGCGGAGTCGGCCGCCCTGTCGGGTGGCGCCCGCGCCGAGTCGGAGCATTCCGGTTACACCGGCTCCGGCTACGTCGGCGGATTCACGGATGTCAACAAGGGTTCCGCTTCGGTGTCCTTCGCGGTGCAGTCCGTCTCCGCGGGTACGGGTTCGGTCGCGTTCCGGTACGCCAACGGCACGGGCTCACCTCAGACGCTGAGCCTCTACGTCAACGGGGTCAAGGTCCGGCAGGTGTCCCTCCCGGCCACCGCGAACTGGGACACCTGGGCCGTCCGGGAGGAGCCGATGCCGCTGGTGAACGGCGCGAACACCGTCGCGCTGACCTTCACCACCGCCGACTCCGGCAACGTGAACCTCGACGCCATCACCCCCACCAACCCGACGACCACGCCCACCGACCCGCCGCCCGGCTCCCTCAGCCACCAGGCCGAGACCGCCTTCGCCTCGGGCGGCCCCGCGACCGCCTCCGCCATATCCGGCTTCAGCGGAGCCGGTTACCTCACGGGCTTCACCGCCACCGGCGCCCGCGCCGTCTTCTCCGTCTCCGCGCCCGCCGCCGCCACCCGGCAGGTGGCCGTGCGCTACCGCACCCCCGGGGCGAACGCCGCGACCATCACCCTGACGGCCAACGGAGTCCCCGTACGCCGGCTCACCCTCCCCGCCACCTCGGGAGCCTGGGCCGCCTTCACCACCGACGCGCCCCTGCGGGCCCAGCTCAACACCCTCACCCTGCGCACGGAGACCGGGGACAGCGGAGACCTCCAGCTCGACGGCATCGACGTCACCGGATCCACGCCGAACGCCGCCCGCGGCGCGAGCCTCCCGTACACCGTCTACGAGGCCGAGGCGGGCGCGACCAACGCCTCCGTCACGGGCCCGGACCGCACCTACAAGACCCTGGCCTCCGAGGCATCGGGCCGGCGGGCCGTCGTACTCGACCAGACGGGGGAGTACGTCCAGTTCACCCTGGCCAAGGCCGCCAACGCCGTGACCGTCCGCTACTCGATCCCGGACAACGCGGCCGGCACGGGGAACAACGCCACCCTCAGCCTCTACGCCAACGGCGCCCACACCAAGGACCTCGCCCTCACCTCCAAGTACAGCTGGGTCTACGGCGCCTACCCCTACGGCAACGACCCCTCCCAGGGCGACGCCCACCGCTTCTTCGACGAGACCCGCACCCTCACCGGCGAGTTCCCCGCCGGCACCGTGCTGAAGTTCCAGAAGGACGCCGGGGACACCGCCGCCTCCTACGCCATCGACCTCGTCGAGACCGAGACCGCCCCGACGGCCGCCACCATGCCCGCCACCGGATTCGTCTCCGCCACCACCCTCGGCGTCACCGCGAACGACGGCGGCGACGACACCGGCGCCCTGAACGGCGCGCTGTCCACGGCCACCGCCCAGGGCAAGGGCCTGTGGCTCCCCGCCGGTACGTACGACCTCTCGGGATCCGTCAACCTCACCGGAGCCGTCCTGCGCGGCGCAGGCGAATGGCACACTACCCTGCGCGGCAAGAACGGCAAGGGCGGGCTCTTCGGGCGCGGCGGCACCAGCACCGTGCAGGACCTCGCCCTCACCGGAGAGTCCGACCACCGCGACGACGCCAACAGCGACGCCGCCGTCGAGGGGGACTTCGGCTCCGGCTCCACCCTGCAGAACCTCTGGATCCAGCACAGCAAGGTCGGCCTGTGGATCGACGCGCCGACCCGGGGCCTGCTCGCCACCGGCCTGCGCATCCGGGACACGTACGCGGACGGGGTCAACCTGCACAAGGGCACGTCGGGCAGCGAGGTCTCGCAGAGCAGCATCCGCAACACCGGCGACGACGCCCTCGCGATGTGGTCGGAGGCCCAGGCCGTCACCGACTGCGTGCTCCGCTTCAACACCGTCCAGCTCCCGCTGCTCGCCAACGGAGCAGCGATCTACGGCGGCAGCGGAAACCGGATCGAGGACAACCTGGTCTCCGACACGGTCACCGGCGCCGCCGGAATCGCGGTCAGCACCCGCTTCGGCATCCCCTTCAGCGGACCGGCGACCGTCCAGCGCAACACCATCGACCGGGCCGGCGGCTACGAGCCCAACTGGGCGAGCAAGCTCGGCGCCCTGTGGGTGTACGCGGACACCTCCGAGATCACCACCCCGGTACTCCTCCAGGACAACGACGTCCTGGACAGCACCTACAGCGGCCTGCTCGTCTCCTGGCAGAAGAACGTCGGGAACCTGACCGTGCAGAACACCAGGATCGCCAAAGCTGGCGGCTACGGCATCGAGATCAACGCGGCCGGCGCGGGCGCCTTCAGCGGAGTCACGGTCACCGACGCGGCCTCGGGCGGACTGAGCCTCGCCGGCGGGTTCACCGTCAACCGCGGAGCCGGCAACTCGGGCTGGTAGCCCGACCGCAGGGCCTCCCCGTACTCCCGCCCTCCCCGGAAACCGGGGCCCGGTCACTCCGACACCCCGCCGACCGGGCCCCGCACCCCAGCGCCACTCCCACTCCGCGCTCGAACCCGCGGACGCCCCCGAACCCACCGCACGCACCGCACCAGGAGACCCCGTGACCCAGCCCGTCCCGCCGCCCCCCGCAGCCTCCCCCTGGTGGCGGCACGCCGCGATCTACCAGATCTACATCCGCAGCTTCGCCGACGGGAACGGCGACGGCACGGGCGATATCGCCGGCGTCCGCGCGCGGCTGCCCTACCTGCGACAACTCGGCGTGGACGCCCTCTGGTTCAACCCCTGGTACGTCTCTCCCATGGCCGACGCCGGCTACGACGTGGCCGACTACCGCGACATCGACCCCCTCTTCGGCACGCTCGCCGAAGCCGAGGCGCTCATCGCCGAGGCCCACGGCCACGAGCTGCGGGTCATCGTCGATCTCGTGCCCAACCACTGCTCCGACCAGCACCCCTGGTTCGTCGGGGCCCTCGCCGCCGGTCCCGGATCCGCCGAGCGCGAGCGCTTCTGGTTCCTGCCCGGGCGCGGAGAGCACGGCGAACTGCCGCCCAACGACTGGCACTCCTACTTCGGAGGCCCGGCCTGGACCCGGATCAACGAGGCCGACGGCACCCAAGGCCCCTGGTACCTGCACATGTTCGCCCCCGAACAGCCCGACCTGAACTGGGAACACCCCGACGTCGCCGCCGAGTTCGAAGACGTCCTGCGGTTCTGGCTCGACCGGGGTGTCGACGGCTTCCGCATCGACGTGGCGCACGGCCTCGCCAAGAAGCCCGGCCTCCCCGATGTCGGCGAGAACCCCGACCCCACCGACCTGCCCTACCAGGACGTCGACGCCGTCCACGCCGTCTACCGCGACTGGCGCAAGATCCTCGACACCTATCCGGGCGACCGCGTGTTCATCGGCGAGGTCTGGCTCCCGGAGGCCGAGCAGTTCGCCCGCTACCTGCGCCACGACGAACTGCACTCCGCCTTCAACTTCGACTACCTGTGCTGCCCCTGGGACTCCGGCGCCCTGCGGAAGGTCGTCGACGCCACGCTCGCCTCGCACGAACCGGTCGGCGCCCCGCCCACCTGGGTGCTCTCCAACCACGACACCATCCGCCACGTCACCCGCTACGGACGCGCCGACACCTCCTTCGACATGGGAGACAAGCGGCTCCTCGACCCCAGCGACGACGGACTCGGCCGCCGCCGGGGCCGCGCCGCGGCCCTCGTCTCCCTGGCCCTGCCCGGAGGCGTCTACATCTACCAGGGAGACGAACTCGGCCTGCCCGAGGTCCAGGACCTGCCCGACGAACTCCTCCAAGACCCGACCTTCGTCCGCTCCGGGGGCGCGGACCGGGGTCGCGACGGCTGCCGCGTCCCCCTGCCGTGGGAGCCCTGCGGACCTTCCCTCGGTTTCTCCGCCCCGGCCGTCGAGGACGCCCCGCCCGAGTCGGCCGCTCCCTGGCTGCCCCAGCCCGAGCGATGGGCCGCCCTCAGCGCGGCGGCGCAACAGGAGGACCCGTACTCCGTCCTCACCCTCTACCGCGAGGCCCTCGCCCTGCGCGGCGCCGAGCTGGCGCGGCTGCCCGAGACGCTGGAGTGGGTCGATGCGGGACCCGACACCCTGTGCTTCGACCGTCCCGGCGGCTTCCGCTGCCTGACCGCCTTCGCGAGCCCGGTCCCGCTTCCCGGCGGCGCCCGGGTGCTGCTCGCCGGCGGCCCGCTCGACACCGGCGCGGACGGCGGCCCCGTACTGCCCCGGGACACCACGGTCTGGCTGCGCATGCCCGGGTGACCCCTCGGAGGCCCATGGCGCGTGGCATCCGCATCGTGAGATGTGGTGCCACATGTCGGCGGCGGCGTGCCAGACTCTCCCGCATGCGCCAGCAGAAGATTAGCGCCGGCGTGCCGGCCCGGAGCTGAACTGAGACCATCCCAGCAGCCCACCGCCCGCACGCAGACCTCTCGCATCCGCGAGGGGTCTTCTTGTTTTCCGGGACCACGCACCTCCGCCCCAGGACAGGAGCCCACCTCTCATGACCCGCAGCGATGTTCTCCCCGCCGTCGACGACGCCGTGCGCACCGGCGACACCGTCTGCCACGCGCTGACCATCACCGTCCGGGACGGCGGCCACGCCCTCACCCGCATCTCCGCCCTCCTCAACAACCTGTCCGTCAGGACGCTGTCCTTCAGGGCCGCCGACGGCGGCGGACTCGCGGTGTGCGAGATCGTGGTGCCCGAGGCGGACTCGCCGCGTGCCCAGGCGAAGCTCCGGCGCTGCGTCGAGGTGGTCGAGCTGAGCGCCCACCCGGCGGGGGAGACCCGGGCCATCTGAACAAACCGCCCGGATTACTTGACTGACCGTTCCAATACCTCGTAGAGTACGGGATGTGGCCAGGACCAAGGAATTCGATCCGGACGCCGCGCTGCAGTCGGCTCTGGAGCTGTTCTGGCGGCGCGGCTACGAGGCGACGTCGATGGCGGACCTCGTCGAGGAGCTCGGCATCGGGCGAGCCAGCATGTACGCCACCTTCGGGAACAAGCGCGAGCTCTACCTGAAGGCGCTGGACCGCTACGGCGAGAACCGCGACCCCAGCCTGCTGCGCGAGCTGTCCCAGCCGGGGCCCGCGCTGCCGGCCGTGCGTACGGTGGTACGCCGCTTCGCCGCCGAGTCGAGCGCCGGTGATCTGCGGCAGAACGGCTGCTTCGTGACCAACACGGCCGCAGAGCTGGGTGCGCACGACCCGGCGGCGGCACGCAAGGTGGAAGCGAGCTGGAACCACATCGAGACCCTGCTGCACTCGGCGCTGACCCGGGCCCAGGCCCAGGGCGAACTGCCCGCGGACCGCGATCCGCGGACGCTCGCCAGCATGCTGCTGGTGCTGATGCAGGGCATGCGCGTCGTGGGCAAGGCCTCCGAGGACCCGGCCCGGGTACTGGCCGCCGCGGAGCAGGCCCTGACCCTGCTCGGCTGACCGGCCGTAGGACTGCATGACACCTCCCTTCGGGGAGGTTCTTTTAAGGCTTTATTCTGGAACGTACGATCCAGTTCACATCATGAGGGGGAGTCATGGCCGTCACGCAGACCACACGGACCACACGCACCACCGAGATGCTCACCGCGTCCGGATCGAGGGCGGCCCGCCCGGCGCCCGGCCCGGCCTTCGCGCTGCTCGGCACCGTGCAGATGACGCTGATCTTCGCGCTCACCTCGCTCATCGTGCCGCTGCCCGCGATCGGCCGCGAATTCACCCTGGGCCGCGATGACTTGATGCTCCTCAGCGCCGCCTACGGACTGAGCTTCGCGGGTCTGCTGCTCTTCGGAGGCCGCCTCACCGACCGGTTCGGCGGGCGCCGGGTACTCACCGCCGGACTGCTCCTCTTCGCCGTGGCCTCCCTCGCCGCACCGTTCGCCCAGGGGGCCGGGACCCTGCTCACCGCCCGCTTCGCCCAGGGGGTGGGCGCCGCGCTCACCGCACCGGCCGCCATGGCCGTACTGCGGGCGGTCTTCCCCGAACCCGCCGCGTTCGGGCGGGCGATGGCCACCTGGGGCGGGCTGTCGGTGCTCGGCGCGACGGCCGGGAACCTGCTCTCCGGGGTCATCTCGGCCCTGAGCACCTGGCGGCTGTCCTTCGCCGTCCCGGTCGCCGTGGCCGCCGCCGCACTGCTCCTCGCTCCCCGGCTGCTGCCCGCCACCCCGGAGGGTGAGGGCCGCTCCCTGGACCTGCCGGGCGCCCTGCTGGCCACCGCCGGAATCAGCCTCGCCAGCTACGGCTTCGTCCTCACCGACGTCCAGTCCTGGGGATCGACGAGCGTCCTGGTCACCCTGCTCACCGCGGCCGCTCTCCTGCTGGCCTTCCCGCTCGTCGAGCGCCGGGTCCGTGACCCCCTGCTCCCGCTCGGATTCCTCCGCGACCGGCGCCGGGGTCTCGCCCTCGCGGCCATCGGCCTCACCGCCGCCGGTACCGCGCTGACCTTCGTCCTCCTCTCGCTCCACCTCCAGCAGGAACTCGGCTGGTCGGCGCTGCGGACCTCGGCCGCGTTCCTCCCCTTCGCGGTGGCGCTCCTGGTGGCAGGCCGGGTGGCGGGTCCCCTCGTGGGCCGGTACGGCGCGCCGCGCGTCACCACCGCAGGCCTCGTGGTCGCCGCGTCCGGGCTCGCACTCCTCGCACTCACCGGCCTGGCCGCGCAGATCCCGTACGCCTACGGACTCCTCCCCGGCCTGCTCCTGCTGCCCGCCGGAGCGGCGGCCACCTTCGCGGGGGCCGCGGTCCTCGCCACCGACGGGGTGGCGCCCCACCAGGCGGGACTCGCCGGCGGGGTCATGAACACCGCGATGGAGCTCGGCCCGACGGTCGTCTTCGCCGCCGTGCTCTCCCTGGGCTCCGACACGGTCTCCCTCGCCGCCACCGCGGTCGCCTTCGCCGCAGCCGCCTTCCTCAACACCCGCATCAAGTAACCGACGCAAACGAGCAAGGGAATCACCATCATGTCCGCACGTTTCACCGGCAAGAGCGTCCTCGTCACCGGAGCAGGCTCCGGCATCGGCCGGGCCATCGCCCTCGCCTTCGCGGCCGAGGGGGCCGCAGTGGCCGTGGCCGGCCGCACCGCAGCGCTGCTCGACGCGACGGTCGAGCTGATCGAGAAGGAGGGAGGCAGGGCCGTAGCGGTGACCGCGGACGTGACCCGTACCGAGGACGTACGGGCCATGGTGCGCCGCACCGTGGAACAGTTCGGCAGCCTCGACGTCGCGGTCAACAACGCGGGCGTCTTCCGGGGCGGCGGCCCCGTCGCCGACCTCCCGGAAGAGGACTGGCGCAGCATGCTGGAGATCAACGTCACCGGCGTCCTGCTCAGCCTTCAGGCCGAGGTCACCGCCATGCGCGACCAGCCCGCCGGCGGGGCGATCGTCAACATCTCCTCGAACCTCGGCGCACACACCCGCATCCCGGGAGTCGCCGGCTACCTCACCACCAAGGCGGCCGTCTCCGCCCTGACCCGGGCCGCCGCCCTGGACCACATAGCCGACGGGGTCCGCATCAACGCGGTCAGCCCCGGAGCGGCCGCCACCACGATGTCGCTCCGGCCGGGCGAGAGCGATGCGGACCGTGCCGCCCGGATGAAGGACGAATCGCCGCTGGGCCGGGTGTCCTCCACCGCCGAGGTCGCGGCGGCCGTGCTCTACCTGGCATCGCCGGACGCCGCCTCCGTGGTCGGAACCGACCTGGTGATCGACGGTGGCGCCGCCGCCTGACGGCCGCGAGGACCGGTCCGCCGTAGGGCGACCCGGTCCCGGAAACGACTTCGGCCCCCTTGACG
>NZ_JBHVYI010000140.1:0-15251 GCF_042880975.1 Streptomyces sp. NPDC058289 | reverse complement strand
CGGCTGGGAGACGGGTGCGGGAAGCGAGAGCGGCGATCGGAGCCGGGCGGGCGGAGCCCGCGGTGAACCGGCAGGACGAACAGGAGAAGGAAGACCTTGAAGTTTCGGTCCATCGTTGAACCACCTGAGCCCATGCGGGGCCTGGAAGTTCCGCCCGAGGTGGTGGCAGCGCTCGGCGAGGGCTCGCGGCCGCCGGTGACGATCACGATCAACGAGCATTCCTGGAAGAGCCGGATCGCCCTCCTGCGCGGCCGCCACTTGATCGGCCTCAGCCATGCCAACCGGCGGGCCGCGGATGTTGAGATCGGCGAGGAGATCGAGGTCGAGCTGGAGCTCGACACCGAGCCGCGCGTCGTCGTCGAGCCTGCGGACTTCACCCAGGCCCTGGACGAAGACCCGGCCGCCCGCGCCGCCTACGACAACCTGACGCACAGCCGCAAGCGCGAGCACGTGCGCGCCATCGAGAGCGCGAAGAAGCCCGAAACGCGCCAACGCCGTATCGAGAAGGCCCTCGCCACCCTGCGGGGCTGACCCCCGAAGGCACGTGCAGGCGTCAGGCGTTCGAAGCCGGTTGGCGTGCGGCGAGTTCCGCCTCTTGCAGCCAGTCGGTGTCTCGTACTCGAACTGCCGCATCCGCTCACTGCCCGGCGCCGGCCACTACCCGCCGCACGAGAGCCCGGTCGCCCTGGCCACCGAAGTGGAGGCCTTCCTGCGCGGGTAGGGCCGTGACCGGGCTCTCATGACGGGTCGGTACGGGGCGGTACGGGTCACTTCCTGCTGTACGTGCCGAACAGGTCGATGATCAGGTCGGTCGGCTCCCAGCCGCGGTTCCAGAAGTCGACGATGTCGTTGTTGCCGGTGTCCGCCTGGACCAGGTTCGCGACGGTCGTGTCCTTCGTCCAGTTCAGGACGGAGGTGTCCGGCGGGGTCGGGCGCTCCACCGTGCCGTTGAGGTAGTCGTCCTTGGTGTTCGGGTCGGGGGCCACCGTGAGGTGACCGGCGCTCTTCGTGTTGGTCACCGTGGTGTTCAGGACGAGGGCTTCGAGCCCGTTCGCCCCCCACTGGATCTCTTCGTGGTAGCTCAGGGCCGCGAGGGGCCAGCCGTAGGTCCGGGTGTCGTGCAGGCGCTCGGGCTTCGCCGGCAGGTAGGCGGCCTCGCCGTCGGCGCCGTAGTAGCCGGTGACGTCCACGATCACGTCGGTCCGGTTCCAGGAGCCGTTGCGGATGCTGATCCTGCCGTCCGGTCCGACCGGGACGATCACCGCGTTGGCGACGGTCTGCCCGGCGGTGAAGTTCACGCTGGAGGTGGACGGAGCCTGCCCGCCGCCGGGGAAGACGGTCAGGTGGCCGGCCTCACCCGGGTTGGTCACGGTGACGTTGAGGGACACGGCCGTCACGCCGGTGGCCGGCAGCCCGACCGCTCCGGCGACCTGGACGCCGAAGGTCTTCTGGCCGGCGGCCGCGACCCTGGACGCACCCAGCCCCACGCGGGTGTCGACGAGCCGGGTCGGCTCCACGGAGGTGTAGCCGGCGGCGGCGGTCCGGCTGAAGTAGCCCGTCACGTCGGCGATCAGGTCCACCGAGCCCAGGCTGCGGTTGGCCAGCTCCACGTACCCGTCCTTGCCGACCGGCACGATCGCCAGGTTCGGTACGGTCTGGCCCTTCACGAAGTTGACGTTCGAGGTCTCCGGCCGCTTCGTGCCGGAGGCGTACGCGATGACGTGCCCGGCCGTCGCGGCGTTGGTCACCGTGATGTTGAGGGCCACGGCCGTCACCCCGTCCGGGATGGAACCGCTGCCGGCGATCTTCACGCGGGTCGTGCCGTTGGCTCCGACGGAGCGGCCGCCGGGGGTCCCGGTACCGGTGCCGTCACGGGTGTCCAGCAGCCGGGTGGGGGCGTGCGGGGTGAACTCGGAGCCCTCCACCACCACCTTCTTGGTGGTGACGGCGGTCTCGTCGCCCGGGCCGGTCGCCTTGATCGTGATCGTGTGGGCGCCGGCGTGGGCGTAGGTGTGATCGGCGTACACGAGCTCGTCGACGAGGTTGAACTCCGTGTTGACGATGCCGTCGCCCCAGTCGATGTCGTACCGGACGAGGCCGTACGTCAGGTCGGTGCTGACGCCGGTGGCCAGCCCGGCGGAGAGCGCGCCTGAGGTGGACGTGCCCATCGACACGTCGAAGTACGCGCTCTGCTGGGCGCGCGCCGCCGGGCCGGCCGCGGCCGAGGCCCTGGCCTTGGCGGCCGCGGTCTTCGCCGCTATCTCCTGCGCGGCGGCCTTCCCGGCCGCTTCCTTCGCGGCGGCGGTCCCGTCCGCCGGGCCCTTCGCGGCCGGCGCGGGCGCCGGAGCGGGCGTCGGCGTGGGCGCCGCGGAGGCGGCGCCGGCCGACGGCGCGGCCTGGGCGGTGACGGGTACGAAGCCGACGGCCGCCGCGACGACGGCGGCGGAGATCATGACACGGTGACGGAACACCGGCCCCCCAAATCTGAACATGTTCGCCATTGCAAAAAGTCTTGATCAGATTACCTGTGCGCAGGTCCGGGTCGTGCAGCCGGTCCCTCCGAAGCCTCTCCGGGCGGGCTCGGCCGTCGCCGGGTGCCGGTGCTCGCCCTTGACACGGAGAGTGCCTAAAGGGCGCCGGAGTGGGCAGCTCATGCCAGAGTGACGTCCATGCCGCCCTCGGCCAGGAGCTCAACGACTGCGGTGAACAGGTCGTAGGGCTGGCCGTCCGGCGTCAAGTTATGGGACAGGTGCTCGCGTGCGATCGAGGCGTCTCGCCAGAGCAGGGTGGCGGGGGCGGTGTAGCCGAAGGTGCCGCCTAGGCAGTCGTCGAGGGCAGCGAGACAGCCGCCGAAGTAGCCACCCGGCCCGTTGACCGCCTCGCCGAGCGCCAGGTAGAGGGCTGGTTCGTCCGTGATGTGCCGGCCATCGAGTTCGTAGGCGTGACCGGCTGGCCGGTCACGGTGGGATCGTCGGCAGGCCCGCTCTCGGACGAGGTCATGCCAGGCCCGGCGGCGGCGGGTATCGAGGCTGGCCCAACCGTTCACGGCGTCCGGCTGCCCAGCGATCCACCGCTCCCAGATGGGCCGGGCGTATTCGGGAACGGGTGTGAAGCGGCCCCCGTCGAGCTCCAGGTCGATCAGGCCCGCCCCGCGGGAGGACGGGCGCCAGTCGCTGACCGTGGCCCAAAGCAGCCGATCAGTAAGCAGCTCACCTTGGCTGTCCCGCATCTCCAGAGCGGCTTCCTCCAGATCCAGCCCTCGCCGGGTGTCCTTCATCAGCGCCACCCTCAGCTGGTCACTCGGCGCGAGCCCCCGCAGGACAAGGGAAGGCTGCACCTGCTCGGGCGGCAGGACGCGGGCGAATTCCCGGCAGGATCCCAGCCAGCGGTGCCCGTCGTGCACGCGAACGTGCCCCCTGTACCCCTCGGGCGGGCCTTCGTAGTCGTCCAGGCCGGTGAGCAACAGACTGTTCGTCCCGGGGAGCTGCCCCAAACTCTCCGCGTCCTCCAGCAGCCACTCGTCGAGTACCTCGTCATCCGGCACTAGCCACACCCGGCTGCCGACCCAAGCGGGTACGCCGGATTCCTCCGGAGCCCAACCGAACAGCTCGTACGTCCCGCGCTGGGATTCCCCGAACAGTCCCTCCGCCTCGGCGCAGACGCCCCAGACTCGGCCGTCCTCCGTCCCGGTCAGCGTGTACCGCGCGTACCCGCCCTTGTTCTCATCCTCATGCACAGCGGAAATCATGCCCCGCCCACGTTCCGACGACGGAGCCGGGATGTACTGCTGGCCGCAGACTCTCGGCCGGCCCTGGCCAGCGACACAAGTGCTCGGTACCCGCCAACCAAAACTCTCGGTCGCAACGGCCGCCGAAGGTGCTGGGGGTGTTCCGAGAAGTCGCGCTGTTCGAATTATGTTCGATACGGTGGTTGTATCTGGTCAGGGTGGCTGGAAAGGGGTGGTCCGGCGATCGGAGGTGGCCCATGGGCATCGGTGTGCACCTTCATGCCGCGAGTGGCTACTCGGCCCGGTACGGCGCCTCTCACCCCTCTGACCTGGTTAAACGGGCCGCCGAGCGAGGTGTCGGGACGCTCGCGCTCACCGATCGCGACACCGTCGCGGGGGTGGTCCGCTTCGCGAAGGCGGCGGCTGGGGCGGGGGTCCGTCCGGTTTTCGGGGTCGACGTCGCCGTCGCCCCCGCCGCCGGATTCGGCGGCCGGGCCGCCCCCGGCGGGGCACGGTCTCGGACGCCCGCGCGGGGTGGTGCGTACGTCGTCGAGCCGGCTCTGCGGGTCACCCTCCTCGCGCGGGACGCGGACGGATGGGCCCGGCTGTGCCGCCTGGTCTCCGCCGCTCATGCAGGCACCGCTCATGCAGGCACCGCTCATGTGGCCGCCCCCGCCGATGCCGTTCGCGCTGCCGCAGCCCAAGCCGTCCCCGCCCCAGCCCCCGCCCCGTCCGTCGTGTCCTGGCCCGTGCTGGAGCGCTACGCCGACCAGGGGCTGGTGGTCATGCTCGGCCCCATGTCCGAGCCCGTGCGCGCCCTCGCGGCCGGCCGGCCCGACCTGGCCGAGCGGCTCCTCGCCCCGTGGCGGGAGATCGCGGGCCCTGGGCTGCGCCTGGAGGCGCTCTGGTACGGGCTCCCCGGCACCGGGCCGGGCTCGCTGCGCCTGGCCGCCCGTACGCTGGGGCTGGCCGACCGGCTCGGCGTTCCGGCGGTCCTCACCAACGCCGTCCGCTACGCAGACCCCGCCCAGCACCGCATCGCCGACGTACTGGATTCCGCCCGGCTGCTGCGCCCCATCGACCGCCGCCGGCTGGACTGCGGCGAGCGCTGGCTGAAGGGGCCGGACGCGATGGCGTACGCCGCCGAGCGGATCGCCGCGGCCACCGGCCCGGCCACCGGCTCGGGCGCCGCCTCGGATCCGGCCCGGGCGGCGGAGCTGCTCGCGGAGACCGTGCGTACGGCGGAGCTGTGCACCGTCGACCCGGTGGCCGACCTCGGCATCGGCATCGGCCCGGCCCCCGCGCGGCCCAGCTTCCCCGAGCCGGAATCGGTGGGCTCCGGACCCGGACCGGACGAGGCAGTGGCCCTGTTGCGCCGGCGCTGCGCGGAAGGGATGTTCGCGCGCGGCCTGGACCGCGACCCTCAGGCGGTCCGGCGGCTGGAGTACGAGCTCGGCGTGATCGGGAAGCTGGGGTTCGAGTCCTACTTCCTGGCGGTCGCCCAGGTCGTCACGGACATCCGGGCCATGGGCATCAGGGTCGCCGCCCGCGGCTCCGGCGCCGGGAGCATGGTCAACCACGCCCTCTTCATCGCCACGGCCAACCCCCTCGAACACCATCTGCTCTTCGAACGCTTCCTCAGTGTCCGCCGCCGCTCGCTCCCCGACATCGACCTCGACGTGGAGTCGGCCCGCCGGCTGGAGGTCTACGACCGGATCATCGAGCGGTTCGGCACCGAGCGGGTGGCCGTCGCCGCGATGCCGGAGACCTACCGGGCCCGCCACGCCCTGCGCGATACGGGCCTCGCCCTCGGCCTGCCCCCGCAGACCGTCGACACGATCGCGAAATCCTTCCCGCACATCCGGGCCTGCGACATCCGCGGCGCCCTCGCCGAGCTCCCCGAGCTCAAGGAACTCGCCGCCGAGGCCGCCTCGTACGGCCCGCTGTGGGAGCTGGCCGAGGGCCTGGACGCCCTGCCGCGCGGCTACGCCATGCACCCGTGCGGAGTGATCCTCTCCGACGCCGCCCTCCTGGACCGGCTCCCGGTGCAGCCCACCCCGGGCGGGCGGTACCCGATGGTCCAGGCGGACAAGGAGGACGTGGAAGACCTCGGGCTCGTGAAGCTCGACGTGCTCGGCGTACGGATGCAGTCGGCGATGGCGCACGCCGTCGCCGAGATCCGCCGCACCACCGGCCGCCAGCTCGACCTCGACAACCCCGACCACGTCCGGCTGGACGACCCCGACGCGTTCGAGCTCATCAGGCAGGCCCGGACCGTGGGCATGTTCCAGCTGGAGAGCCCCGGGCAGCAGGACCTCGTCGGCCGCCTCCAGCCGCGCGGGGTCCAGGACGTCATCGCCGACATCAGCCTGTTCCGGCCCGGGCCGGTCAAGGGCGGCATGCCCGCCCTCTACATCGCCGCCCGCCACGGCGCCGCGCCCCGCTACCCGCACCCCGATCTGGAGCCCGTACTCGCCGACACCTACGGCGTGACCATCTGGCACGAGCAGATCATCGACATCTTCGCGGTGATGACCGGCTGCGACCGGGCGCTCGGCGAGATCGCGCGCCGCGCCCTCGCGGGCCCCGACCGGCTGCCCCGGGTGGAGGCGTGGTTCCGGCAGCGGGCGGGCGCCCGCGGCTACGGCCGGGAGGTGCTCGACGAGGTGTGGGAGATCGTCGCCGCGTTCGGCGCGTACGGGTTCTGCCGCGCGCACGCCGTCGCCTTCGCCGTGCCCGCCCTCCAGTCGGCCTGGCTCAAGGCCCACCATCCCGCAGCCCTCTACGCCGGGCTGCTGGAGCACGACCCCGGGATGTGGCCGGCCCGGGTGATCGTCTCCGACGCCCGTCGCCACGGCGTGCCCGTGCTCCCCGTGGACATCAACCGCTCCGCGCCCGACCACCGCGTCGAGCGGACGGCGGACGGTGCCTGGGCGGTACGGCTTTCGCTGTCGACGGTGAAGGGAACCGGCGCCGAGGAAGTGGCCCGCATCGCCGCCGGCCGGCCCTACACCTCGCTGCAGGACTTCTGGGAGCGGGCCCGTCCTGCGCTCCCGACCGCCGAGCGCCTGATCCGGATCGGCGCCCTCGACGCCCTGCGCGGCCGCCTCACCCGCCGCGACCTCCTCCTCCAGGTCTCCGAGCTCCACCGTCACACCCGGGGGCGCGCGGTCGATGGGCAACTCGCCCTCGGCGGCGCACTCGTCACCGCCGCACCGTCGGGACTGCCGGAGATGACCAGCCGCGAAGCCCTCAACGCCGAGATCGAGGTCCTGTCCATCGACGTCTCCCAGCACCTGATGGAGCACCACCACCGGCTGCTCCGCGAGATCGGCGCCGTCGACTCCGCCCACCTGAGCGCGATGCGCCCCGGGCAGCGGGTCCTGGTCGCCGGAGTCCGCGCCTCGACGCAGACACCGCCGATCCCTTCGGGCAAGAGGGTCATCTTCGTGACCCTGGAAGACGGCCGGGGCCTCGTCGACATCGCGTTCTTCGAAGACAGCCACGAGGCCTGCGCCCACACGGTCTTCCACTCCGGTCTGCTCCTGGTCCGCGGCACTGTCGAGGCCCGTGGGCCGCGCCGCACCGTGGTCGGCCAGATGGTCTGGAACCTCGAGGAGATCGCGGCCGCCCGCCGCGACCAGGGCCCCGAAGCCGCACTCGCCCTGCTCGGCCGCGCCGATCCGGCGCCCACGCCCGCCCAGGGCGCCGCCCGGCCGCGCACCCTGGCCAACGGCACCAGCGGAGCCCGCCTGCACCCGTACGCGGACCTCCAGCCCGCGGGCACCCGCGCCGCCGACCTCAAGTCCCTCGGCTACACCAGCCCCGGCTCGGCGGGGTGATCGCCATGCAGCAGATCCTCCACGCCCAGTTCCACTTCCCCTACGGGGCCGCCCCCGGCGCGGACCCGGGTACGGATCCCGGTACGGGTACCGGCTCCGGCGCCGTCCCGGGCCCCGCCACAGCCGCCGGACTGTACACCCAACTCCTCGACATGGCGGCCGACATCACCCCCCGTGTCCAGCCGCTCCCGCCCGACGCCGCCCACCTCGACATCACCGGAGCCCTGCGCTACTGGCAGCGCGACGCCGAGGCCCTGGCGGCCGTCCTGCGGATGCGGACCGTCGGACTGCACGGCGTGCGGACGACCTGTGCGATCGCACCCAACCGCATGCTCGCCACGATGACGGCCGCCCTCACCCCCCTCGGCGCCACCACCGTCCTCACCGAGGGGGAGGTCACCGCCTGGCTGCGCCCCCGACCCGTCGCAGCGCTCTACGGAGTCGGCCCGGCCACCGCCGCCACCCTGGCCGCGTACGGGCTGCACACGATCGGAGACCTCGCCGACGCACCCCTGCCCACCCTGACCAGGATCTTCGGCTCGGCCACCGGCAGGGCCCTGCACGCCCACGCCCAGGGCGAGGACCTCCGCCCGGTCGAGGCCCGCCCCGTCCCCAAGTCCCTGACCACCCACCACCCCTTCGAGGCCGACTGCCTCGACACGGACCGGCACCGCCGAGCCCTCCTCGACCTCGCCCACCGGCTCGGCGCCCGGCTCCGCGACGAGGAGCAGGTGGCCGCCGGCCTCACCCTCACCGTCCGCTACGCCGACCGCACCACGACCACCCGTACCCGCACCCTGCCCGAACCCACCCACCACACCGGCCCCCTCGCCGGCGCCGCCTACGAGCTCTACGGTCTCCTCGGCCTCCAACGGGCCCGCGTACGCTCCCTCGACCTCCGTGCCGAAGCCCTGCGCCCCGCCTCCGAGGCCTTGCGCCAGCTCAGCTTCGACCCGGCCGACGAACGGGCCCTCGCCGTCGAGGCGGCCGCCGACCGGGCCCGGGCCCGCTACGGCCCCGACGCGGTCAAACCGGCAACCCTCGCCGCCCGCAAGCCGTAGCCCCGCGCCCGCAGGCTCCCTCCCCCCACCTCCACGCCGAAGCGGAAGCCGAACAGTACTGCCGGGTTTGGAGCAAAGTGCCGGTCGGCATCGGGGCCGGCAGGCATTCCGTACAACTTCGTCGTCCCGATCGAGCCGGGCTCGGGGAGGAACCCGCCATTTCCCTCCGGGAGCGGCCGCGGCGGACCGGTGCGGGGTTAACGTCCCCGAATGTCCTCGAACACGCAGACGCCTTCCGCCAGTTCGCCCAGCCGTCGCGTCCTCCTGCGCACCGCCCTGGCCGGCACCGCGACCGCCGGGTCCGTCCTCGGACTCGGTTCCGTTTTCCCGGCCTCCGCCTCCGAGGCCTCCTCCGAAGCCGTGGACGGGGCCCGCCCCCGGAGTCCGGAGGAGGCGCTGCGCCGCCTGGCGTCCGGCAACCGGCGCTGGGCGGCGTACCGCCAGCAGCACCCGCACGAGTCGCGTTCCGTACGTCTCCAAGTGGCGCGGGAGCAGCATCCGTTCGCGATCGTGCTGGGCTGCGTCGACTCCCGGGTGCCGCCGGAGCTCGTCTTCGACCAGGGGCTCGGCGATCTGCTGACCGTGCGCGCGGCGGGCGAGGTGCTGGACGAGGCGGTGCTCGGCAGCATCGCGTACGGGGTCCTGGAGCTCGACGTCCCCCTGGTTCTGGTCCTCGCCCACCAGTCGTGCGGAGCCGTCGGCGCCGCTGTGCACGCCGATGAGACGGGTACCCGGCTGCCCGCACACATCCAGTACCTGGCGGAGCAGATCCGGCCTTCCATCGACCACGGCCAGCACGGCGAGGCCCGGGTCGCCGCCACCATCGACGCCCACGCGCGCCGGACCCGGGGCCTGCTGGCGGCGGAGCCGGACCTGGCCCGCAGGATAGCCACCGGCCGGCTCGCCGTAGCAGTCGCACGCTACGACCTGGTCGACCAGAAGGTACGGATGCTGCGCACAGAGACGCCGCGCACCGAGATGCCGCGCACCGAGTAAATACCGCTCACATATCGGCACCACGCAAAAACACCCCGGACCGATTGACGGCCGGGGTGTTTGTCTGCGTATATTTGATGTTTCACATCACGGCGGGACCGAGACGTGAAAAAGCTTATGGGGACACCGTACCGCGTCAGGAGTGGAATTGTCAACCGAAGAATTCCGGAATGAACAGCAATTCATCACGGATCTCTATGCACGCCTCGACGACCTGCGGGAGCAGGCCGAACGAGCCGTGCAAGGTGCACTCGGCGAGGCCGGCAGCGGGTTCCAGGCCCGGCTGGAGCGGGACATCGTGGTCGCTGAACAGTCCGGTCTGCTTTCCGCTCTGAACTCGGGCGAAAGCGGCCTGTGTTTCGGCCGGCTGGAGTTCTCCGACGGCTCGGACCACCACATCGGCCGCATCGGAATCAGGCAGGACGACGGGGAACGCACCCCACTCGTACTCGATTGGCGGGCCGATGTCGCACGCCCGTTCTATCTCGCGACCGGCCATTCCCCCATGGGGCTGCGCCGACGCCGCCACATCACCACCCGGGGCCGCGAGGTCACCGCCCTGCACGACGAGATCCTCGACCTCGCCGACACCGAACGCACCGGTCACGAGGGGGCCGACGCGGACGCCGTGCTGCTCTCCGCGCTCGACGCCGCCCGGACCGGCCGGATGCACGACATCGTGCAGACCATCCAGGCCGAGCAGGACCGCATCATCCGCTCCACCCACCGCGGCATCCTCGTGGTGGAGGGCGGCCCGGGCACCGGCAAGACCGCCGTGGCCCTGCACCGTGCCGCCTACCTGCTCTACGCCCACCGCGAGCTGCTCGCCAAGCGCGGCGTGCTGATCGTCGGGCCGAACCCCGCCTTCCTCGGCTACATCGGCCAGGTCCTGCCGGCCCTCGGCGAGACCGGGGTCCTGCTCGCCACCCCGGGCGAGCTGTTCCCCGGCGTGCGCGCCACCGCCGCCGACCGTCCCGGCGCCGCCGCCGTCAAGGGGCGCGCGGAGATGGCGGGGATCCTCGCCCGCGTCGTGAGCGACCGGCAGGCGCTGCCGGAGACCGTGCCCGCGGGCAGCGGCGAGGACGCCGACGTGGTCCCCGAACCGGCCCTGGAGATCGACCACGACGACTACGGGACGCTGCTGCTCGACCGGACCATGGCCCACGAGGCGCGCGATCGGGCCCGCGCCACCGGACTGCCGCACAACCTGGCACGCCCGTACTTCGCCTTCCGGATCATCGACGCGCTGACCGAACAGCTCGCCGACCGGCTCGGCGCCGACCCCTACGGCGGCCCCAACCTGCTCGGCCCCGACGACATCGCCCAGCTGGGCAAGGAGATCGCGACCAGCGCCGACGTGCACGCGGCCATCGACACGCTGTGGCCCCCGCTCACGCCCCGGCAGCTGATCGCCGACTACCTCGCCGAGCCCACGTACCTCCCCGAGCGGGAGGCCGCGCTGATCCGGCGTACGACGACGGGCGAGGCGGACTGGACCCCGGCCGACGTCCCGCTGCTCGACGAGGCCGCCGAGCTGCTCGGAGTCGACGACACCGCGCGGCGCGCCGCCGAGGAGCGCGAGCGCCTCGAACGCGTCGCGTACGCACAGGGCGTCCTGGACCTGTCGGCCGGGTCGGAGTCGTACGAGTTCGAGGACACGGAGAACGAGTTCCTCGCGGCCCACGACATCATCGACGCCGAGCGGATGGCGGAGCGGCAGGAGGAGGCCGACCACCGCAGCGCGGCCGAACGGGCCGCCGCCGACCGTACCTGGGCCTTCGGGCACGTCATCGTGGACGAGGCGCAGGAGCTGTCCGCCATGGCCTGGCGCCTGCTCATGCGGCGCTGCCCGACCCGTTCCATGACGCTGGTGGGCGACCCGGCCCAGACCGGCGACGAGGCCGGATGCGGTTCCTGGCGGCAGATCCTGGCGCCCTACGTGGAAGACCGCTGGGAGCTCGTGCGCCTCGCCGTCAACTACCGCACGCCCGCCGAGATCATGGAGCTGGCGGCAGCCGTGCTCCGGGCCCGCCACCCGGGCTTCGAGCCGCCCAGCTCGGTCCGTTCCACGGGGCGGCGGCCGTGGGTGGCGCGGACCGACGACCTGGCCGCGGCGGTGGCCGACGCGGTACGGGAGGGCGCGCCGGCCGAGGGCCGCCTCGCGGTGATCGCCCCGCGCCCGCTGCACGAGGCGCTGGCGGCCGGGCTGCCCGGCGTGCGGGCGGGGGAGGAGCCCGACCTCACCCGCCCGGTGGTCCTGCTCGCACCGCGGCAGGCCAAGGGCCTGGAGTTCGACACGGTGATCGTCGTGGAACCGGCGGACCACGAGCCCAGCGACCTCTACGTCGCCCTGACGCGCGCGACCCAGGCCCTCGGGGTGCTGCACACCGGCCGACTCCCGGAGGGGCTGGCCGAACAGCCGTAGGCAGACGGGCCGGGATCCACGGGCCGGGCACCACGATCACACCCGGCCGCCGGTGCAACGCCAGATGCGCGGTGTCCCGTACGGGAGGAACTCGCCCGGCCACCCGGGTGAGTTCGGGAGCGGATCCCTGCCGCCGGGGTCCGAGTCCCGCTAGAACCGGGGAGTGATCGAGAAGATGACGGCGCGCGGTCTGTCCGCGCTCGCCGCGACCCTGACGGCCGTGCTCGTGACGGCCCTGGCCCCCGGCCCGGTGCGTGCGGCCGAAGGTGCGCCCCGCACCGGCTTCGAGGCCACGTACGGGGCGCAATGGACCACGGAGTCCCAGGAGCGGGACCTGCTCCACGCGGTCGGCCGGCACGGGGAGCGCGCCACCGTCCGGACGACCGTCCGGACCGTCGGCACGACCGTGCGGGGCCGCCCGCTGCGGCTGGTGAGCCTGGGCAGGGGCCCGCTCACCGTCCTGCTGGTGTGCAGCCAGCACGGGGACGAACCTGCGGGCCGCGAGGCGTGCCTGAGCACCGTACGGGACCTCGCCCACGCCCGGGACGCGGCGGCCCGGCGCCTCCTGGAGACCATCACCCTGCTCGTGGTCCCGACGGCCAACCCGGACGGGCGGGCGGCAGGTACCCGCTCCAACGCCGGGGGCACCGACATCAACCGCGACCACATGGCCCTGGCCTCGCCCGAGGCGCGGGCGATGGCCGCCGTGCTGCGCGACCACCGGCCGCACCTCGTGTACGACCTGCACGAGTACCGGTCGACGCCGGGGACCTACGACAAGGACCTCTTCGACCTCTGGCCGCGCAACCTCAACACCGACCCGGCGGTGTACGCGGAGTCCCGCCTCCTGTCCGCCGCGTACGTGCGCGAGGCCGCCCACGAGGCCGGCCACTCCACCGGGACCTACGGCATCCGAACCGACCCCGTGACCGGCGCCCCGGTCGGGCAGTCCGCGGGCGACGGCCAGGAGCGGATCCTGCGCAACACGGCGGGCGTGAAGCACGCGGTCGCCCTGCTGATCGAAAGCCGCATCGAAGCACCCGCGGGCGCGGCCGGTGAGGCGGAGAGGGCCGACGCGTCCCTCAACCACCGCCGCCGGGTCGGCTCCCAACGTGCGGCCCTGCGCGGCCTGTTCGACTACGTCTCCACGCGTACGGGCCCCCTCGCAGCGGCCTCGGACGCGGCCCGCCGCGTGGCGGGGAGCGCGCTGGGGCCGGTCCCGCTGGCCGGCGCGGACAACGCCCCCGCGACCGGCGCCGAGGTCCTCGCCGACCCGCCCTGCGGCTACCGGCTCACCCCGGCCCAGTACGCCGGGACCGGCGACCGCCTGCTCCTGCACGGCGTACGGGCCGTACCCGCCGCCGACGGCGGTGCGTTCGTCCCGCTGAGCCAGCCCCTGCAGGCCCTCGTGGTGCTCCTCCTCGACGGCCGGGCCGCACACCGGCTCACAACAGGGCAGCCCGTGAAGAATTGCTGACGCTCCGTCAGTGAAGGTCGATGCCGCCCATCCGCGCACGCCGGCGGCCTCCCCGCCGCCCTCTGCGGGGGGAAGCGCGCTGGTCAGCCGGATGCCGTGAGCTATGTTGGGATCACGGAGCGGCACGAAAGGGAGGACCGCCGGTGTCATCGGGGCAGCAGGCGCGCGCACAGGCGGCAGCGATCACGCCGAGCGGGCAGGCGGTCGACCACGAGCGGGCCCCGGCCGACCGGGTTCGGGCCCTTTTCGACGGGCACCCGCTCTCACCGGGACAGCGCCGGATCGCCCAGTACCTCGTCGACCACCTCACCGAGGCGGCGTTCCTCTCGATCACCGAGCTCGCGGAGCGGGCCGGCGTGAGCCAGCCCTCCGTGACCCGCTTCGCCTCGGCCCTCGGGTTCAGCGGGTATCCGGCCCTGCGCGACGTGCTCCAGCCGATCGCGCTCAGTGCGGTGGCCGGCGCCCCGGACAGCCCCGAACAGACCCGGCGCAACGAACTGCAGGCGGCCGTCGACGCCGAGATCGAGAACCTGCGCACCGTCCGCCAGCTGCTGGCCGACACGGACCAGGTGCTCGACATCGGACGCGAGCTGGCCCGGTCGGTGCCGCTGACGGTCCTCGGACTGCGGATCTCCGTCTCGCTGGCGGAGTACTTCGCGTACGCGGCCCGCCGGATCCACCCCGACGTGCGCCTGGTCACCGGTGGCGGCAGCGTCGCCTCCGACGCGCTGCTGCAGGCCCGGGCGGCGGGCGGCAGCTGGGTCCTGGCCTTCGCGATGCCCCGGCACGCCAAGGAGACCCTTGCGGCGCTGAGGGTGGCCCGCGGGGCGGGGCTGCGGATCGCGCTGATCACGGACCGCACGCTGGGACCGCTGGTGGACGAGGCCGATGTGGCGCTGACGGCCGGTACCGGTTCGCGGCTGGTCTTCGACTCGTACGCGGCGCCGGGCGTCCTGTCCGCGGCGCTGCTCCAGGCGATGGCGGACGCGGACCCCGAGCGGACGCAGGCCCGGCTCGAAAGCTACGAGCAGGCCGCGGACCAGCACGGCTTCTTCCTCTGAGGGCTGCGAACAAGGGCTCCGAACAAGGGCTACGAAATGGCATGAGGTGCCATATTCACACCACCCTCGCACATGAATATTTTCATACTCTTGCTTACTCGGCGGTATATATGTTTACTGATGGCGGCGCGGTCATCCGTCAAGATGCCAAGGAAGGTGTCCCCACACCGTCCTAGAACCGACACCCGACGTGACGTTTCTCCTCCTCACGTGACGCCAGGTGCCCCGTCCGGCTTTCGGATCCCGCAGCGCCTCTGCGGCCTCGGCCAACCCCTGGGCCGAGGCCGCCCAGTACTTTCTCCACCGGCGTTCGGGACGTTCGGCCGATCGGCTTGCTCTCGGCCCCGCCCGGCGGTGTGACGGGACAGACGGGCGGAGCCTCTTTAGGTTCGAGGGTGCCCACAGCCCCCCTCGAAAGGTGGATCCATGCGTTCCGTCCGCTCCGCGCTCTCCGTCGTCGCCGCCGGTCTCATCGTCCTCGGCGGTGCCTCCGCCGCCGCTGCCGATGTGACCGTCAACGCCCCGTCCGAGAAGTCGTACACCATCGTCTTCGGCGACTGGCTGCAGTTCGCCGCCGACGACGTGTTCAACGCGGGCCTCAACAACACGGTGGGCTCCAACAACTGAGCACGGACTCACGGGTCCCCGGCCGTCCGGCGCTC
>NZ_JBHVYI010000139.1:0-16063 GCF_042880975.1 Streptomyces sp. NPDC058289 | reverse complement strand
CCTCGTGACGAGGCGGGCCGGCGGCCGTCATGCCTGCAGGGCGTCCCGTTGGTGGCGACGCAGGTGCCGGGTCAGGGGCAGGTGGCCAGGAGGACGGAGACCACCGTGCAGCTGGCGGTCGCGCTGTCGTTGATCGGGTTGGGGTCGGTCGGCGCGGACGCCGTACGGGTGGCGGAGACCGAGACGCGCCCCAGCGAGAGCAGCCCCAGCGGTACCCGGAAGGTCTTGCTGACGGTGGCGCCGTTGGCGATGGTCCCGTAGGCGCAGGTCACCGTGGACCCGGCGGCCGTGCATCCCGGGGACAGGGTGTTTGCGGACGCGCCCGCCGGCAGGCTCGCGGTGAGCGTGGCCGAAGTGACCGTGCCGGGACCGGTGTTGCGGGCGGTCAGGGTGTAGGTGAGGTAGGGGACCAGCAGGCTGAAGCCGGGCTGTGCGGTCAGGTCCACGTCGATGTCGGCGGGCGGGAGCTGGTACGTGTACCGGCCCGCGCCGGTCACGGCGCTGGTGCCGCCGGGCGTGGTGACCTGGACGTCCACGGGGCCCGCGGCGTGGGCGGGCGCGGTCGCGGTGCAGGCCGTGGGGGTGCAGGAGAGACCGGTGCCCGGGTTGCCGGGGCCGAAGACGATCGCGGTGGCGCCGTCCAGGCCCGTGCCGCCGACGGTGACGACCGTACCGCCGTCCGTCGTGCCGACGGAGGGGCTGAGCGAGGTCACCACGGGGACGGGGGCGTAGGTGTAGCGGCCCGCGGGGGACGGGGCGCTGGTGCCGCCGGGGGTGGTGGCCCGGACGTCCACGGTGCCCGTCCCTGCCGGAGCGGTGGCGGTGCAGGAAGTCGCCGTGCACGAGACGTTGGTGGCGGGGTTGTCCGCGCCGAAGGTGAGGGCGGCGCCCGACAGGTTCGTGCCCGTGACCGTCACGGCCGTACCGCCGCCCGTGGGTCCGGCGGCCGGGCCGACGGAGGTGACCGTGGGCGGAAGGGTGAAGGCGAACACGATCCGCCCGTCACCGGCGTTGGCTCCCTCGGTCAGCGTGACGGACGAGCCGGGAACCGTCCCGGAGACCAGGCTGGACCCTCCGCCACCCCCTCCTCCGCCACCACCGGTGGTGCCGTATCTGCCACCGGCTCCGCCCCGGCCTCCACCGCCGTACCCGGCTCCGCCGCGGCCGCCGGCGCCCGTCGGGCTGAACACGCCCTGGGCGGCGGAGCCGCCGGAGCCGTTCGGGAAGGCGCCCGGAGAGCCGTTCGGGCCCTCGTTGTCCGCCCCGGGACCCCCGGTCCCGGCGGCCCCGCCGGCCGTGTCGGTGCCCGGGCCGCCGCCCGTACCGCCCTGCGCGTCGGGGACCAGGCCGTTGCCGTCGGCGCCGGCCCTGCCGCTGTCACCGCCGGCCGCTCCCCGGTAGGCGGGGGAGCCGATGCCCGCTCCGCCCGCCCCGCCGCCCGAACCGGCCGTCAGCAGCGGCGCGTTGGCGGCGGTGGTCACCGCGACCAGGGCGCCGCCGGATCCCGGAACGCCGAACTGCACGCTCGCGGTGCCGTTGGCGCCGCGCCGGCCGACGGTCACGTTGAAGGTCTGCCCGGGCGTGGCCGGGATGATCGCGACGAGGTGCGCGCCCTTGCCTCCGGCGGTGCCGTCGGCGGCGTTCCCGCCCCCGGCGCCGTCCAGGGTCACCACACCGACGGAGACGCCGTCGGGCACCGTGACGCTTCCGGAACCCCCCGCCGAGCAGGTGATCGTGGTGGTGGCCCCCACCAGGACCGGGGCGGCGCACACCCCCTCCGCCGACGCCGGGGGCGCCAAGACCGTCAGGCCGCCTGCAGCCAGCGCCGAGGACGCGGCCACCGCCAGCAGTCGGCGCCGCCACGGGGTGCGCGGACCATGTAACACAGCAGTCGAAGACATCGAGTCTCCCCCTCTCGCCTCCGTCCGGCAGCGGCCGGAGTCGCATACTCCCGGGAAGCCGCGGCCGGACGCTCCCGTACGACGGACCGGAGCGCAGCTTCCTCCGGCGGTGCCGCCCGTTCGCCGGTATTCCGGGGCCCGTTGGAAGGACCACGGCCCGGTGATACCGGCGGAAGCATCGCAGCGGCCGGGGCGCGGCGGGCACCAAATGCCCGATCGTCCCGCCAAACCGTTGGAAACCCCGAAATCGGCGCCCGGACTCGTACGAATTTCCGAGAAGATACGAGGTTGTTGTGCTGTGGTGCGGTGTCGTCAGCCGGTGGGGTCGAGGAGGTGGGGGCCGTTGTTGCGGACGCTGTTGACGGCGGTCGAGACCGCGGTCACCGCGAGCAGGCCGTCGGCGGGGGTGTGGAGCAGGGCGCGGAGATCCGCCGTGTCCTCGTGGGAGGGGTCGAGCCAGGCCTCGTAGTCGCCGGGGTCGAGGGCGAGCGGCATGCGGGGATGGATGCGGCCGGCCGCGTCGGTGGCCTCGGTGGTGATGATCGTGGCCGTGGTGAGCCAGGCGTCCGGGTCGTCCCGGTCTTCGACGCCGGGGTCGCGCCAGAACTCGTACAGCCCGGCCATGGCCATGACCGAGCCGGTCTCGGGCCGGATGAAGTAGGGCTGCTTGTAGGCCTTGGCCGTACCGGTGGCGGGTACGGCGACCCACTCGTAGAAGCCGTCCGCGGGCAGCAGGCACCGGCGCTTGGCCAGGGCCCGCCGGTAGGCCGGCTTCTCGTGGACGGTCTCCACCCGCGCGTTGATCATGCGCGATCCCACGGCGGGGTCCTTGGCCCAGGACGGCACCAGACCCCACCGCACCGGACGCAGCTGCCGCCCGAGCTCCCCGGTGTCCCGGTCGGCGCGCTCCAGCACCGCCCACACCTCGTCGGTGGGCGCAACGTTCCACGAGGGCCCCAGCTCCCGGCCGGGATCGAGCCGGGCACCGAAGAGTCCGGCGAGGTCTTCCGGTGCCCGCGAGGAGGCATATCGACCACACATGCCTCCACTGTCCCATCCTTCCGGGGCCGGGCGGGGCAGAGCTCGCCGGTCCGGGGCGGCGTGCCCCCACCCGGAGCGGCCCGGGCACCCGGCGCGCCTTGCCCGGTGCCCGGTGCCCGGTGTCCGGCCTCGCGGGCCCGCTCCGTCCCGGACGGGTGATTGCCGTCGTCGGCCCGCCACCCCGAGGCCGAACAGACCCCTCCGCGTCACGGACAGCCCTACGCGGCCCGGCCCCGGGTGGAGACGGTCACCCTGTCGACCCGCATCGGGTGGCCCGGTTCGGTTTCCGGGGTCGGGGTTGCGCCGTCGGCCAGGGGGAGGCCGCCGCCGATGGCCACGTTGAGGATCAGGAACAGGCCGTGGTCCACCGCTCGTTTCCAGGTGTCCGGGTCCATCCGGGCGGCGGCCACCCGGTGGTGCACGCGGCCGTCCAGGTACCAGCGCACCTCCTCGGCGCCCGGGGCGAGGTCGACCTCGACGGCGTACGTGTGGAACCCCGTACGGCAGTCCCCGCACGCCTGCGGGCCCGAGCTCAGGCCCGCAGGCTCCCGGCACGGGCCGCCTTGGAGGGTCCCGCAGTGCATGGTCGCGAAGACGCTGTCCCGGCCGTTGACCGATTCCATGATGTCGAGCTCCCCGATGCCGGGCCAGCCCGTGTACCCGTCGCGCAGCGGCGCCCCGAGGGTCCAGAACGCCGGCCAGTAGCCGGCCGCCTTGGCGCCGGTCACCGAAGGCAGGGCGATCGCCGCCTCGATCCGCAGGATTCCGCCGGGCGGCGGCGCGAAGTCGGAGCGCCGGGTCTCGATGCGGCCCGAGCTCCACGCGCCGTTCGTGCGGGTGGGGACGATCTCCAATGCGCCCTCGCCGTCGAGACGGACGTTGTCGGTCGAGTCGGTCATCGTCTCGATCTCACCCGTGCCCCACTGGGCGGCGGGGCATCCCGGATAGCAAGTGCCGGTGTCGTGCAGCCAGTTCGCGGAGGACGGAGGACTGCCGGCGTGACCGTCGAACTCCTCCCTGAACACCTCGGTCCAGCCCGCAGGCCCCGCCGCCCCCGACGCGGCGCCCGCCCCGCCCACGGCGGGCAGCGCTCCCGATTCCATGAGCAGCCGTTCCAGCCGGGGGGTCAGGACGACGACCGCCACGTTGGTCAGGTGGGCGTCGTCCCGGTACAGCAGGATGCGGTCCAGTACGGCCGGGCAGGTCGGCCCGTCGCCCGGGCACAGGACCGGGTTCACGCTCACGGCGCGTACGCCGGGCAGGGCGCCGGCGGCGATCCGCCGGGCCAGCGGATCGCCCTGCTGGGCCTTCGTACGGCTGAACGCGCAGGCCGCGGGTTCCTCGGGGCTGCCGGAGACGCACGCGGGGACGTCCGCACCCGGTACCGGAGTGTCCTCGATGTAGACGATCGGCGCACCGATCGCCCGCAGTGGTTCGAGGGTCTTCTCCCAGGCCTCGGCGAGGAGTTCGGAATCGGCGGTGTAGCGGTTGAGCGAGGAGATCACGATGAGCCGGGGCTTCGGCTGCTGCCGCAGCCGCTCCAGGGTGTCGGCGCGCCAGGTGTCGCACTCCCGGTAGGCGCGGCCGAGTTGGGGACTGTCCACCGCGAGCTGCGGCAGGGGGCAGCCCTGCTTCACCAACTCCTGGAGCGCCCAGCCCCGTTGCGAGGCCATGGCCAGCATGGCGGAGAACCACTGGCCGGCGTGCGAATCGCCGAGCAGCACGATCCGGTCCGGACTGTCCACCGCGCCGAACAGGCAGTCCGGGCTGCGGGTAACGGCCGGGGCCACCTCGCAGGCCCCGTCCGGCGGGAAGTCCCCCCGCGCCTGCGCGGGGCCGGGCACGACCGGGCCCGCACCCAGCGGAGCGGAGCCCGTACGGGCGAGCAGGTGCGGGCCGGAGTCGGCGCCGGGAGGCAGGCCGGCCAGTCGGACCGGCGTTGCCGGACCCAGTAGGTTCAGCGTCGTGGTGCCCACGACCAGCGCGAGCACCACCGGCAGGACCACGGCCGTGATGCCCACCGATAGCCCGCGGCGCGGGAATTCGGAGACGGTGCGGCTGCGGCGCAGCGGCTGCTCGACCCAGCGCATGGTGGCGTAGGCGGGCAGTGCGGCGGCCAGGGTGAGCGCGGCCTTCACCGGCCAGTCCTGGGGGCCGAAGCGGGCCTCGGCGAGGACGAGCACCGGCCAGTGCCACAGGTACAGGGTGTAGGAGAGCCGCCCCACCGCCCGGGGAGCCCGCCCCGCGAGCAGCCGGCCGATCCCGTAGCTGCCCGGTGTGCTGCGCTCGCCCCGGCCGGGGATCGCGGCGAGGATGACGGCGGCCGCCCCCAGGGTCGGTACCAGGGCCGCGTAGCCGGGGTAGGGCGTGGCCGCGTCGAAGGCGACGGCGCTCCATACGATCGCCGCGCCCCCGGCCCAGCCGCACAGCAGCCGCAGCGGACGCGGGCCGCGCATGAGGTGCCAGGGCAGCAGGGCCACCACGGCGCCGACGCCGAACTGCCAGACGCGGGAGGGTGTCGCGAGGTACGCGAGCGCAGCGGAGTGGTCCGTCCAGCGCAGCGACAGCGCGAACGACGCGAGCACCAGCGGTACGGCGGCCAGGGCCACGGCGGCCCGCACGGCACGGCCACGGCGTACGGCCCGGGCCGCTCCGAGCACGATCAGGGCGAGCAGGGGCGCCCAGAGGAGGTAGAACTGCTCCTCGACGGCGAGGGACCAGAAGTGCAGGAGCGGGCTCTGCTCGTGCCCGGCGGCGAGGTAGTCGGTCCGCTGGGAGACGAACCGCCAGTTGGCGGCGGACAGCGCCGCCGCGACCACGTCCTGCTCCAGGTCGGCGCGGCGCAGCGGTACGGTCAGCCAGGCCCCGGCCAGGGCCACCGCGCCGAGGACGACGGCGGCGGAGGGCAGGAGCCGACGGGCCCGCCGGGAGAAGAAGTCCAGGAGCCGGATCCGGCCGGTGGTGACGGCCTCGCGGACGAGCAGACCGGTGATGAGGTAGCCGGAGACGACGAAGAAGACGTCCACGCCGACGAAACCGCCCGCGAGTCCCGGAACCCCGGCGTGGAAGGCGAGCACCGCGAGGACGGCGACGGCGCGCAGTCCCTCGATGTCGGGCCGGAACGCGGACCGGTGCGGGCTGGGCCCGGACTCGCCGCCGGAGCGCGCCGGGGAACTCGGAGGGCAGGGCGGCGGGGAGGCGCCGGTCGTCGGGGAGGGTGGCGCGGAGGGCGGAACGGGAGAGGGAACGGGGGAGTGCATGGTGGTCGTGGAGCCTTTCAACTCAGCCAGGGAAGCATGGGGTTGACCCACCCGGATGCCAGCAGGCCGGTGAGCAGGAGCACCGCCGAGGCGGCGAGGGTCTCGGGCCAGCGGCGCGGCAGCACGCCGCTGCGGGAGCCGGTCCGGGAACGGTCCGCGAAGGCCCGTACGAGGCTGCGCGCACGGCCGCGGGCCGGAGCGGGTCCGGCCCCGGCCGAGGCGTCTCGGGACCGCTCCCCGGAGAGCGCCGCCGGGCGCAGCTCGGAGAACAGGTCCCGGACCAGCGGGCCGTTGATCTGGCACTGCACGAGGAAGTAGAGGAGCAGACCCCAGTTGGGCTCCCAGCCGTTGCGGGCCACGGCCAGCGCCAGCCCCGCCGCGGCCGCGCCGTTGGAGAGGACCAGCCAGACCAGGGAGACGCCCACCACCCGGCGGGCCATGCCGCCGGAACGGGCGGGACCCCGGGTGCCGGTGGGCACCCAGTCGGCGCTGCGACCGCGCAGCGTGTGCAGGAAGGCGGTGGCGGCGGCGACGCTCGTCAGGACGTTCGCCCGGATCACCTCCACCCGCCAGCGGGTCCTGCTGATCCGCGGGAGGAGCACGTGCCAGAGCCACAGCGGGGCGAGCAGCGGCAGGACGTGCCAGGGCCGGATGTCGTCCGGGTACCAGAACATCATCACCAGGGGCGGCAGCGGCGCCGCGAAGGTGTTCACGGCGGCGGCCAGGTAGCCGACCACGCCCTCGTAGAAGCACAGCCGCATCCGCCAGGGCGCGCCCATCTTCCGCAGGACGGGCGAGGTGAGCAGGTGGAGGTTGCCCATCGCCCACCGGTACTGCTGGTTGACGAAGGAGGTGACCTCGTCGGGTGAGGTGCCCTTGGCCACCAGCACCGGTACGTACAGGGTGCGGAACCCCTGCGCGTGCAGGGCGAGGCCCGTGTACAGGTCCTCGCTGTGGTCGAGGCGGGCGAAGCCGCCGGCCAGGTCGATGGCGGCGCGCCGGTAGACGGCGTTGCTGCCGCAGCAGATGGCGGCGTCGCTCGCGTCCCGGGACGGCTGGATCCAGCGGAAGAACCACTCCTGGGCGGAGCCCGCGGCCCGCTGGATCCAGCCCATGGTCCCGTCGGTGTCGAAGCACTGCGGGCTCTGCACGATCCCGACGGCCGGGTCGGCCAGATAGGGCACGAGATGGCGCAGGAAGTCCGGCCGGGGCGCGAAGTCGGCGTCGAGGATGGCGATGAACTCGGCGCCGCTCAGCGTCAGGGCGTGATTGAGGTTCCCCGCCTTCTTCAGGTGCCCCCGGTCCGGCCGTACGACGTACTCGTACCCGTACGAGGCCGCCAGCGCGGCGACTTCGGGACGGTCGGCATCGTCCAGGACCCATGTGGTCAGCGCGCCCGGCCAGTCGACGGCCGACACCGCGCGGTAGGCGTTGTCCAGGACGGGGAGCGGCTCGCCGCAGGTCGGCAAGTACAGGTCCACGCCGGGCAGTCGGGCGGGCTGCCAGGCACGGACGAGCACCTCGTGCGAGGGCCGGGTCAGCCTGCGCTGGCGCAGGCTGTTCACCGAGGAGAGGACGAGGGCGACGAGGTTGAGCCCGAGGACGGCGAGGAAGGCCCACAGGGCCGGAGTGCGCAGCGCGAAGGTGAACATGGTCGCCGCGGTGAAGACGAAGGCGAGGCTCGTGCTGATGAGGACCCAGCGTCGTTGCGGGCCGAAGTACCAGTAGAGCTCCTCGTCGGAAGGAGGTTGCGGAAGATGATGAAAGGTCATAAAGCCCCCCACGGCTGTTTATGCGCCCGTTTCAGATGGTCACCATAGCGCCAGAGGTATAGACCATTTGTTTCCGCGCGACCAACACGTGCAATCGGCCACGGGATTGGCGCATCTCAGATGGTCCAGACCTTTGCTCCGCCCATTCGACCGGCCGCGCCGCCCCCGCCGGGAAGATGCAGGTCACGGGGGAGTGAACAGACACCGAAGACTTGCGCGGCCGGGCGGGGGTCTGCGGCGACCTTTGGATTCGCCCTCACCCGCGCAGCCCCAACCGGCTACGCTCCGAACGTGCTTGAGGATCCGAACAGGGGAAGTGCCGGCGATCTGCCCGAGTGGCAGGCGCCGCCGCGCATGATCGGCGGACACGTCGCGGGCCCGGCGGTGATCGGCCGGACGGACGGGCTGGTGGTGCTCGCCCGGCAGGTCATCGCCTACCCGGCCGGGCTCGAGATCGAGGTGGAAGCCCACGCGCGCGGCGCGGCTCCACCTCCCGGCGGGCAGGCGTCCGATTCCACCGGCTTCACCGAGCACGCGCAGCCGACCTTCCGCCTCCGACTCGGCGACGGCAGCGTCGTGGTGCAGGACGAGGACTCCGGACTGCGGGACGGGCGCGGACCGGTTCTGGTCGTCAGCGGGTACGAGGCCGCTTGGGGCGGCCCGGAGGACGGCGAGGACGTACGCCTGACGCTGTGGGCATGGCCGCTGCCGCCGCCGGGACCGCTCACGCTGTCGTGCGCGTGGCCGGAACGCGGACTGCGGGACGCCGCCTTGGTCCTGGACGGGGCCGCCGTACGCGCCGCGGCCCTCCTGGCCCGGCCGTTCTGGACCGGAGGGGCGTGAGGATCCGCCGGTGACGGCTGCCGGGGCTGCGGATCGCGGCCCCGCCGCAGCGCCCGCCGCGGATCGCCGGGTGGGACCCGTAGGACCCGGTGTCGGGCTTTCAGGCCCCCTTCGCCGTCGCCACCGTCAGGGCCGGGTCCTCGTACACCGGGTCGAGGGCCAGCAGCGCGCCGCCGCGGGCCGGAGCGGTGAAGCCGAGGGTGGAGAGCAGCAGGCGGCAGCCGCCCGTGTCCGGGGCCATCACCCGTTCGGCCATCAGTCGCTCCACCCGCGGGGCCAGTCGGTCGCCGAAATAGGTGAAGTAGCCGCCGAGCACCACCGCGCGCGGATTCAGGACGTCCGCCAGCAGCGCCAGCCCGAGGCCGAGACCGTCGGCGATCCGGTCCAGGGCCTCCAGCGTGCGGGCGTCCCCGGCGGCCGCCCGCCCCTGGAGATCCGTCAGCCGGGTCTCCAGGTCGAGGGAGGGGTCGTGCACGGGATCTTCGGGGGCGGCGGCGTGCCGCAGCAGGGCCGTGAGCCCGACCATGGTCTCCCAGCAGCCCCGGCGCCCGCAGGCGCAGAGCGCGCCGCCCGGGTCGAGCGGCATGTGGCCGATCTCCCCGGCGAACCCGGCCGCTCCGCGGTGGAGCCGGCCGCCGCTGATGATGCCGCCGCCCACGCCCGTCTCGCCGGTGACGTAGATGAGGTCGTGGATGCCGGCCGCGGAGGCCTCCAAGTACTCGGCCACCGCGCCGAGTTTCGCGTCGTTCTCCAGGCGCAGCGGGGGCGCACCGCGCCCCAGGCGGGCGCGGATCCCGCTGACCGCGCGGACGTCGTGCCAGCCGATGTTCGCGGCGTAGACGACGGTGCCCGCGGCGATGTCGACGACGCCGGGGGCGGCGACTGTGACCCCGGCCGTGGCGATCGCGGCGGCGTCGAGGGTGGCGAGGGCCTCGCGGACCAGCCCGGCGGCGCAGTCCAGGACGGCCTCGGGCCCGGCGCCGCGGACGTCCATGGCGACCCGCCGCTCGAAGACGGTGTCCCCGCCCAGGGTCAGGGCGACGGCGGCCAGGTAGTCGACGTTGATCTCCAGGCCGATCCCGCACAGCGCGCGGCCGTCGATCCGTACGCTCTGACCGGGACGGCCGACCGAGCCGTCCCGCTCGGCGTCCCCCTCACGGAGCAGGCCGAGTTCGATGAGCTCGGTGACCAGCCCGGTGACCGTGGGCCTCGGCAGCCCCGCGTCATCGGCGATCCGTGCGCGTGACCGCGGTCCGGCGTCGCGCAGGAGGCGCAGCACGAGACCGAGGTTGGCCCGGCGGATGGAGGCCCTCCCGGCGGGACGCGCCGGGCCGTTGATCACGACGGGTCCGAGGCCGACGTCACCCCGCCCGCCCTCGTCGCCGCTGCGCTGCGTGCTTCGCGGATCAGTCCTCACCGGTACTCCTCACTGCCGTCCCCGAGAGTCTGCCACCCGTGGGCCCGGGTCCCGCCTGCGCCTTCGGGAGCGGATGCGGCACGCGGGGGGTTGACGAGGCTCCCATTAATTCAGATCCTAACCAAACTAATTGCTCGACGGTGCGTCCGCCCGCGAGCTGACGGTGAGGAGTCCGACGGCGTGAGCGCCCGGTACCACCTGCGGTTCCAGATCCATCCGTACGAAGGCACGGCCGCCGTCGCGGCCACGGCGGCCGAACTCGCCAAGACCTGCACCGACGCGGGCGTGGCGGAAGTGGTGCTGCTCCTCGGGGCCGAGGAGCATTTCACCGGCCATCTCTCCGGCCCCCACGAGGACCTCTGGTACGAAGCTGCCGCCATCGCGCAAGAGGTGCTCCTCGGCGCCGGCCTGGACGTGAGCCTCAACCCCTGGGTGACCACCGGCCACGCCGACCGCGGCCGCACCGACACCCACGGCTTCGCCCCGATGGTGTCCCCGACCGGGAAGGTCTCCGCGGCCCAGGCCTCCTTCGCCTGCCCGCGCTGGCGCGCCTGGCTGACCGGGCACTACGGGCGCTTCGCCGAACTGGGCTTCCGCGTGCTGTGGCTGGAGGACGACTTCCGCTTCCACAACCACGCCCCGCTGGACTGGGGCGGCGGCTTCGAACCCCTCATGCTGGACCGGCTGGCCGCCCTGGCCGGGCGCCCGGTCACACGACCGGAACTCCTCGCCGCACTCACCGCGCCCGGCACCCCACACCCGCTGCGCGCCCTGTGGCAGCGGGTCTGGCGGACCGCGCAGCAGGAGGTGGCCGCGCAGGTGGCCGCCGAGGTGCACCGGCGCTCGGCCGGCCGCTCCCGTACCGGGCTGATGAGCTCGGGCCTGGACGCCGCCTCCGTGGAGGGCCGGGACTGGGGAGCGCTCTTCGGGGCCCTGGCCGCCCCCGGAGGCCGCGCCGTGCACCGCCCGCACTTCGCCCCGTACGCGGACGCGCCCGGCCGCGAGCTCGCCCGGCAGGTGTGGATGCCCGAACTGCAGCGCTCCCTGCGGCCGGAGTGCGTGGACAGCGAGCCGGAGATCGAGAACTGGCCGCACACCGCCTGGTCCAAATCCGATGTGCAGACCTGGTCGGAGATGGTCGCCGCCCAACTCTCCGGGGCGGACGCCCTCCTGCTCAACCTCCACCCCCTGCACGGAGCGAGCCCCGGACGCCACCCCCGGATCGCCGAACTGCTGCGCCGCGCCCGGCCCGCGCTGGACCTCGTCCACCGGCAGCACCCGCGCGGGCAGCGCACCCTCGGTGTCGGGCTGCCCTTCGCCCAGGACGCCGCGGCCCACGTACGGGCGCACGGCGGAGGCCTGGCCGAGCTGGCCGTCGACCCGGGCCCGGCGGCCGAGTTCCTGCTCCGCTACGGAGTACCCGTGACGGCCGAACCGGCCCCGGTCCAGGCCCTGTTCGGGCCGGCGGCCTGGGCGTTCGACGATCCGGCGGTACGGGCCCTGCTGGCCGGGGGCCTGCTGCTGGACGGGACCGCCGCGGCGATCCTGCACCGGCGCGGCTTCGGACCCCTCATCGGGCTGACCGACGCCGAACCGGTGGACCGGGAGGCCCCGGCCACCCCCGGCGGGCCGGGCCCGTACGCCACCGAGCAGCTGTGCGCCGCAGCGGGCGAGGACCTCGCGGGCCTCCTCCTCAGCGTCAACACCCAACCCGCCCTCGCCCGGCTCCGGGAGGCGCCCGGGGCGCAGCGGTGGAGCGAGGTCCACACCCCGGACGGCCGCGCATGGGGGGCGGGCCGCACCGTCTTCACCAACACCCTCGGCGGACGCGTCGCCGTACTCGCCGCGACCGAGCCCCACACGCTGCCGGCCGACGACCACGCGCAGCGGCTGCTGCACCGGACGGTCCGCTTCCTGGAGGGGGAGGCCGCCCGCCTGCCCCTGGTCAGCGGCGGCCCGTACCTGATCCCGCACCTCTCGTGCGCGGACGGTGCCACCAGCCTGACCGTGGCCAACGGCTGCCAGGACCCCGCCCGGCCGGTGGTGGACCTGCCTGCCCTCCCGGACACGGCCACCGTCGCGGCCACGCTCCTGTCCCCGCTCGCCGAACCCGGCCCCGCGGACACCGAACGGCACGGACACACCGTCCGCCTGGCCCCCGAACTGCCCCACCGCGGCTGGGCCGTCCTGCGCTGGTGACCCCACGGCGTCCGTAGCGCCATTCGCCCCTTCCCGCTCCGGGCCGGCCCCGACCGCACCGGGATCCGGGTCCGCCCTGCCCCGGACCCCGCCCTCTCCCGTACAGCGCCCCCGCAAGGACCCGCAAGGACCCGCAAGGACCCCGTACCGGACCCACCACCAGGGAGTCCCATGAGACCGCTCCGCCCCACGTCCCTCCTCTGCGCCGCCGTCCTGGGCCTCGGCACCACGCTGGTGGCCGGTACCGCGCCGGCCACCGCCGCCGGGACCGTCACCATCGCCTCACCCGCCCTCGCGGTCCAGGTCGACGCCGCCTTCCCCCGGGTCGTCCAGTACACCGACCAGGCCACCGGCGCCGTCCTCTACGGCAACGAGGACACCCTCACCCAGGTGAACCTCAACGGCTCCGCGCAGACCCCGACCGTGACCAGCAGCGTCGCCGCCGACCACGTCGACTACACGATGGCCTTCGCCAACGGAGACACGGTCAAGGCCACTCTGTCCGTCAGCGGCAGCGCCCTCACCTTCGCCGTCACCTCGATCGCCGACAGCGCCGTACCCGTCACCTCGCTGTCGATCCCGCAGCACAACCTGGTCTCGGTGCGCAGCGTCCAGCCCGGAGCCGCCGTCGAGACCACCCGGATGAACACCAACACCACCGGCACCGGGGACACCTTCACCCCGCTCACCTCCGGCACGACCGCGGACGCCGCCCCACAGGGCGCCATGTACGCCATCCTCAACACAGGTTCCCTCGCCGCGTCGATCGCCACGAACTCGTACTACGACAGCCCCTCCGGCCAGAACGCGGCGGACAGCGGCCGGATCCAGAAGCAGACGGTGGTCAAGTCCGGCTACCGGAGGGCCGGTCTGTGGAGCGGCGACTGGCTGCACCGGGCCGCCGGCGCACCGGGCACCGAACCGCTGCCGTACGCCAAGGTGGTGGTGAGCGGCGACCGCAACGGCGACTCCACCGTGGACTGGCAGGACGGAGCCATCGCCTTCCGCTCGATCATGACCAGCCCCCAGGGCTGGCAGGACACCGCCCGCCGCGTGGTGCAGCGCATCCCGTACAACTTCGCCTCCCAGGCCACGCATCCCTTCCTGCAGACCCTGGACGAGACCAAGCGCGTGGCCCGGGCCACGGACGGGCTGGGCCAGTTCGTCCTGCTCAAGGGCTACGGTTCGGAGGGCCACGACTCGGCCCACCCCGACTACGGGCTGGTCGGCACCCGGCAGGGCGGCGCCGCCGACCTCAACACCCTCATCGCGGCGGGCGCCGGCTACAACGCCGACATCGGCGTGCACATCAACGACACCGAGGCCTACCCGGTCGCCCGCACCTTCGACCCGGCGCTCCTCAACAACGGCGGCGCAGACAAAGGCTGGGACTACCTCGACCAGTCCTACCACCTGAACTACCGGCTGGACGGCACCAGCGGCAAGCGCCTGGCCCGCCTGCAGGAGCTCAAGGCGGTCGCCCCGGACCTGAAGTTCCTCTACGTGGACACCTGGTACGGGGACGGCTACACCTCCCAAGCCCTGGCCCGCGAGATCAACGGCCTCGGCTACCAGCTCACCACCGAGTTCCCCGACAAGTTCGAGGACCAGTCCCTCTGGTCGCACTGGGCCAACGACCTGAACTACGGCGGCAGCAACTACAAAGGGGTCAACTCCCAAGTGGTGCGCTTCATCCGCAACCAGCAGCGCGACGACTGGATCGCCGGAGACCCGCTGCTCGGCGGCGGCACCCTGACCGCCTACGAGGGCTGGCAGGGCACCAAGGACTTCACCACCTTCATCAACACCACCTTCACCACCAACCTGCCCACCAAGTACCTCCAGGGCTTCACCATCCGCAAGTGGGCGGCGAACCGCATCGACTTCGACGGCGGAGTCAGCGCCACCCTGAGCGGAAACACCCGGACCATCAGCAAGGACGGCCACCCCGTCCTGATCGGCGACAGCTACCTGCTGCCCTGGAACCAGAGCGGCGAGTCGAAGCTCTACCACTGGAGCGGTGCGGGCGGCACCTCCACCTGGAACGTGCCCGCCTCCTGGGCCCAGAACGGCACGGCCAAGCTGTACAAGCTCACCGACCAGGGCCGCGTCCCGGTCTCGGACCTCCCGGTGACCGGCGGCAAGGTCACCGTCACGGCCACAGCGAAGACCCCGTACGTCGTCTACCCGTCCGCGGCGCCCGCGCAGGCGGACGCCGGATTCGGCGAGGGCGGCCCGGTCCGGGACCCCGGCTTCACCTCCGGCGACCTGTCGAAGTGGACGGTCACCGGGTCCGCGTCCGTCACCCGCAACGCGGTGGGCCAGTCACAGCTGACCCTCGGGCAGGGAGCCACCTCCGTCTCGCAGCAGCTCGCCGGCCTGACGCCGGGCACCTACGCGGCGAGCGTGTACGTCTCCACCGCCACCGGACGCAGGGCCACCCTCGCCGTGACCCCGGCGGGCGGCACCGAGCGCAGCGTGTACGCCACGAGTTCCCCGTACAAGAACAACGTGGGGGCGGACGAGAAGAACGGCAGCACCATGCAGCGGATGCGGGTGCTGTTCGACGTCCCGGCGGGACAGTCCACCGCCACCCTGGCCCTGCGCGCCGACGGCGCGGTGGGAACGGCGGGCTTCGACGACGTGCGAGTGGTGCGCACGGCCCGCAGCCCGCAGGGCGGCCACACCTTCGCGGAGGACTTCGAGAACGTCGACTCCGGCTGGTACCCCTTCGTCGTCGGCCCGGCAGGCGGCAGTACGGCCGACCCGCGCACGCACATCGCCCAGCTCAACGCCCCGTACACACAGGCCGGCTGGAACGGCAAGCTGATCGACGACGTGCTCTCCGGCGGCAACTCCCTCAAATCCCATGAGGAACGGCCGGGGCTGCTCTACCAGACCATCCCGCAGACCCTGCGCTTCGAGCCGGGCCACCAGTACAAGGTGACCTTCACGTACCAGCAGTCCGTGGCCGGGGACTACGCCCTCACCCTGGGCGCCGGCACGGGCCAGGTCTCCTCCGACACGCTGCCGCAGGCCCGCACCACGAACAACTTCACCAAGACCTTCACGGCCGGGGTGGACGCCTGGATCGGCATGCGCAAGCTCACGGCGGAGACCTCCAACGCCGACCGGGACCTGGTCGTCGACGACCTCACCGTGGACGACCTCGGTGCCACGACCTCGCCCAACCTGGCCCTGAACAAGCCGACCACGGCCTCCTCGGTCCAGTCGGCGGACTACCCGGCGACGGCCGCCACCGACGGCAGCGCCACCAGCCGCTGGTCCTCGGCCTTCGCCGACCCGCAGTGGATCCAGGTCGACCTGGGTTCCGTGAAGAGCGTGGACCGGGTGGTCCTCACCTGGGAGGTCGCCTACGGCCGCGCCTACAAGGTGCAGTTGTCGGACGACGGCACGACGTGGAGGGACGTGTACTCCACCACCACGAGCGACGGCGGGACGGACGAACTGACCGGGCTGAACGGCAGCGGACGCCATCTCCGGGTGACCGGGACCCAGCGGGCCACCGGCTACGGCTACTCGCTGTGGGAGGTCGAGGCCTACTCCTGACGGCGCCTCCTCCTGACGGCATGAGCCGGCCCCCACCCCTTCGACAAGGGGTGGGGGCTG
>NZ_JBHVYI010000138.1:0-16199 GCF_042880975.1 Streptomyces sp. NPDC058289 | reverse complement strand
ACCCCCCCCCCCCACCCCCTAACCCCCCCCCCCCCCGGGGCCGCCCCACCACACAGTGTGTGGTGGGGCCCCTCGGCTTTGTCGGTGCTCCGTACCGCTCCGTCAGGGGGTCAGCGGCGGGCGGTGGCCGTTGTCGGGCCGCTGCGGGCCGTCCTTGCGGATGACCTCGCCGTGGATGACCTCACCCGGGACGACCTTGCCGTCCGGGTAGTGGATCCGGGCCTGCTGGAAGGCGTCGCCGAAGGAACCGGCCGGCGCGGAGGCCATCTTCCGCTCCAGGGAGCGGGCGGCCCGGCGGCCGATCAGGGCGCGGACGGGCGGGAGCAGGAGCACCAGGCCGGCCGCGTCCGAGATCAGGCCGGGCATCATCAGGAGCAGGCCGGCCAGCATGGTCAGGCCGTTGCCCGTGCCGGGCTTGCCGGGCTGCGGCGGAGTCGGCTGACGGCCCTCCTGGGCCTGCTGGAAGGTGTCCGTCAGGTTCTTGAAGGCACGTCGCCCGGCCCGCTTGATGACCACCGCACCCAGCACCAGGCCGCCCGCGAGCAACAGGGCGACACCACCGCCGCCGATCAGTCCGGCGACCTGGCCGAGCAGCCAGATCTCCAGGATCAGCCAGGCCGCGATGGCCAGGGGAAGGTACGTACGGGCGGGCGAACGCCGCCGGGGGGCCGTAGAGGTCGGAACTCCGGTCGTCATACCCCCAGTGTGCCCGGGCCGGGGTAAAGACGTCCTCAGCCGGAGGTACCGGACATCCCCTAGGGGTGGCGGACCGCCCGGCGCGGGCTCTCGTCCCGGCCCCGGCTCGGGCTACTTGTCCCGGGCCTTGCCCGTCAGCTTGTCCGACACCTTGTCCGAGAGCTTGCCCGCGTGCTCCTTGAGACCCCACTGGGTGACCCTCCAGAGGGCCTCCACCACGATGTCCTTGCTCATCTTGCTGTCACCGAACTCGCGCTCGACGAAGGTGATGGGCACCTCGACCACGCGGAAGCCCTTCTGCACGGCCCTGCGGGCCAGGTCGACCTGGAAACAGTAGCCGGCGGAGGCCACGTCGGCCAGGCCCAGCCCTTCGAGGGTCTCGCGGCGGAAGGCGCGGTAGCCGCCGGTGACGTCGCGGATCGGGACGCCCAGCATCAGCCGGGAGTAGGTGGAGCCGCCCCGGGAGAGGAACTCGCGGCTCTTGGGCCAGTTGACGACCCGGCCGCCCGGCACCCAGCGGGAGCCCAGCACCAGGTCGGCGCCCTCCAGGGCGGTGAGCAGCCTGGGCAGCTCCTCCGGCTGGTGGGAGCCGTCGGCGTCCATCTCGATGATGACGCCGTAGCCGTTCTCCAGGCCCCACCCGAAGCCGGCCAGGTAGGCGGCCCCGAGGCCTTCCTTGCCCTTGCGGTGCAGGACGTGGACCTGGTCGTCCGAGGCCGCCAGCTCGTCGGCGAGCTTTCCGGTGCCGTCCGGGCTGTTGTCGTCGGCGACCAGGACGTGGGCCCCGGGTACAGCCGCGCGGACGCGGCCGACGATCAGCCCGATGTTCTCCGCCTCGTTGTAGGTCGGAATGATCACCAAGGCCGTGCCGAGCGGTCCGTAGCTTCGCTGTCCGCCGTCGCTCACTGATTCCCCTTTTGCGTTCTCGTACATCCTGTACGTCGTGTCGCAGAGGATGATTTTAGAACAGCGATCGGGGCCCGCGGTCCTTCGGGCCGGACCGGCTCCCGCTGGCTGCGGGCCGCCTGACCGTTGTCTACTGGACCGCAGGGCCCCGATCTGAGGCCACCGCCCCCAAGTCTCCTGCGGAGCAGGGGGGACACCCTTGCGGCGAAACCTTCCCTCGCCCCCGAGGCGCGGGCGCGGCTGAGCGATCGGCTCCGTCCGGTTCGGACGTCCGGTGGTGGACCCGGCCGAACCTATCCGGGTCCGGCCGCCCTCACCGAACCACGGCCACCCGGATCACCCCTGTGGCCGTACGAATACCTCCCGGCCGCCGACCACGGTGGCGAGGCAGACCGGCAGCTCGCCGCCGGGGGTCAGGTCCGGCAGTCCGGGGGTGCCGGAGCGGGGGTCCGTGGACCAGCGGGCGACCCGGTCGTCAGGTGCCTGGACCACCAGTTCGGCGGTGTCCCAGACCGCGTAGTCGGCCGGGGCCCCGGGGACGAGGATGCCCGCGTCGTCGCGGCCCAGGGCCCGCCAGCCGCCGCGGGTGTGGGCGGCGAAGGCCGCCCGTGCGGAGATCCGGTGGGCGGGGGTGTGGTGGAAGGCGGCCGCGCGGACGGTGCCCCAGGGGTCGAGGGGGGTGACCGGGGCGTCGGAGCCGAAGGCGAGGGGGACGCCGGCCTTGAGCATGGCCGCGTAGGGGTTGAGGGTGCGGGCGCGCTCGGCGCCGAGCCGGTCGGCGTACATGCCCTCCTCGCCGCCCCACAGCGCGTCGAAGGCGGGCTGCACGGAGGCCGTGAGGCCGAGTTCCGCGAAGGCGGCGATGGTGGCCGGGGTCATCATCTCGGCGTGCTCGACGCGGTGCCGGGCCGCGCGGACCCGGTCCAGGCCGACCTTGTCGGCGGCGGCCCGGACCCCGGTGACCACGGCGGCGATCGCGGCGTCCCCGATGGCGTGGAAGCCCGCCTGGAGGCCCGCCTCGGTGCAGGCGGCCACGTGTTCGGCGACGGCCCGTGCGTCGAGGTAATCGGTGCCGGTGTGGTCCGCGTCGGCGTACGGGGCGTGCAGGCAGGCGGTGTGCGAGCCGAGGGCTCCGTCGACGAAGAGGTCGCCGGCCGCTCCGACGGCGCCGAGTTCCTTGACCCGGGCGAGGTCCCGGTCGGCCCAGTAGCCGAAGACCCGCGGGCCGGGGTGCGTCTGCGCCAGCTCCAGGAGGCCGCTGAAGTCCTCCGGGGAGGAGATCTCCGGGCCGCCGCACTCGTGGACGGAGCCGATCCCGAGGGAAGCGGCGCGATCGAGGGCGGCCCGCTGCGCCTCGGCGCGCTGGGCCGGGGTGAGGGCGCCGAGCGCGGCGCGGCGTACGGCGTGGTGGGCGTCGCGGGTCAGCGGCTCGTCGGCGGCCGCGCGGACTTCGGGGACGAGCAGGAGCAGGGCCGTGGTCACCACGGCGGAGTGCGCGTCGATGCGGCTGAGGTAGAGCGGGCGGCCGCCGGTGGCCTCGTCGAGCTCCTGCCTGCGCGGGGCGCGGCGTTCGGGCCACCGGGCGGCGTCCCAGCCGTGTCCGAGCAGCACCCGGTCGGCGGGGCGGCCGTCCGCGTACGCGCGCACACGCCGGAGGGCTTCGGCGAGGGAGGCGGCCGTGGACAGGTCCAGGCCGGTCAGGGCGAGGCCCGCGGAGGTGGTGTGCACGTGGGCGTCGGTGAAGGCGGGGGTGACGAGCGCCCCTCCGAGGTCGACGACCTCGTCCACGCCCTGCGCGAAGGCGTCGGCGGCGCCCTCGGAGCCGACCCAGGCGATGTGGCCGCGCTCGACGACCATCGCGGTGGCGAAGGGATCGGCGGGGCTGTGGACCTCCCCGCCGCGCAGGAGGACGGTGCGGGGGCCTCCGGCGGTTGTGGCGGAGTCGGCGGTGCGGGGGCCTCCGGCGGCGTTGGCGGAGTCGGCGGTGCGGTCTGTCATGCCGACAGTCTGGCGGGTGCGTTGCGCGCCGCGGAACACGGCCCCTTCGCAGGGGGCCGGGGGGCGATTCCCCTACCCGCCCTTCGCCCGTTCCCCGGGGCTGCGCCCCGGACCCGTTGCCGGGTGCGGCGCCGTTCCGGGGGCCGGCCCCCGCGCCCCCGCGCCTCAAACGCCGGCGGGGCTGGATCTGGCCGGCGGGGTGGACTTGCCCGGGCTGGATCTACTACACCCGGGGCGGGCGGGCCTCGTACGGGGTGGAGAGGACCACCGTCGTGCGGGTGGAGACGTGGGCCAGGGCGCGCAGGCGGCTCAGGAGGTCTTCCAGCTCCAGGGGGGTGGCCACGCGGACCTTGAGGATGTAGTTCTCGTCGCCCGCGACGCTGTGACAGGCCTCGATCTCGGGAACCCCGGCCAGCCGCTCCGCGATGTCGTCCGGCGCGCTCGGGTCGAAGGGCTTGACCGAGATGAAGGCCGTCAGGGGAAGGCCGACGGCCTCGGGGTCGACGACCGCCGCGTAGCCGCGGATGACCCCGCGCTGCTCCAGGCGGCGTACTCGCTGATGGACCGCCGACGTGGACAGTCCGGTGGCCTTGCCCAGGTCCGTGTAGCTCATCCGCCCGTCCCGCACGAGCAGATCCACGATCTGGCGGTCCAGCTCCTCCATTGCGCTCATAGCCGCACAACTTACGGCCCCGAACCGTTCAGGCCCAGCCGTGTCCACGGATTGAGGTGGCACCTGCGGCAGGCATGTGACCAAGGCCACAGGGGTATGCGGGCGTACGGCGGCCGGATGTGGTTACTCGTGCCGCGCGACGGGAAGTGCTTGGGGTGGCCGTGGCCGAAGAACCTGCCCGCCCGGCCCACCCAAGGGGGAGTACATCCATGCTGAACACCAAGCGCGCCGGTCGCATCGAACCGGAGCCCCTGGAAATCGTCGAGAGCGGTTACGCCGACGACGACGAGTACCTCGAATACGACGCCGAGGGATTCGAGATCCATCACGCGACCTGCCCCGACTGCGGCCAGTCGATCGCCCTCGTCGCCGACGAGGAGTTCCTGCCGGAGCACGCCCTCTGCCTGACCCCGTGGAACCCCTTCGGGCTCACGGTGTGCGCGGGCACCGGGCGGCCCGCCTCCGACGCGCTGCCCACCCTCGACTTCGGTGACGGCGAGGCTCCGGAGCTGGAGCCCGTCGTCCACCTGGCGCTGCCGCAGGGCCTGGACTGGCGGACGCAGCCCTTCTCGCACGTCGGAGGCCCCGGCTCGCGTCCCGTGCGGATGCCGGCGCCCGCGGCGATGCCGCAGATGCGCCAGCACGCGCAGGCCGCCTGAGCCCGGGCCGAGCGGCCACCAGGTCGCTTACCAGTACGTTCCCTGCACCATGGCGGTGAGACTGGCATGGTGCAGGATCAGGCTGTCGGGATCCGCCGGGACCTCGACCTCGCCGAAGTGCGCCTGCCGGTAGGCGATGCGCAGCATCACGATCCCGTGCCGCAGGGCGGCGTAGAGCGTGTGGAACTCCATGTCCTGCGGTGTGTGCCCGGTGAGTTCGGCGTACCGGCGCTCGATGTCCTCGCGGCGCAGGAAGTCCGGCAGACCCGGTTGGCCGAAACCGATGGTCAGGTCCTGGAAGAACCGGTGCAGGTAGACGGTCCAGCCGAGGTCGACCTCGCGCGGGGCGCAGGCCGCCATCTCCCAGTCGAGGACGGCCACGGGTTCAAAGCCGTCGGCCTCGTAGATGACGTTGCCGATGCGCGCGTCGCCCCAGTTGAGGACGGCCGGGCCGCCGTCGTCCGCGGGCCAGAGCTCTTCCAGCCGGGCGAATGCCCGCTCCAGCAGCGGTGACCGGGACTTTCCCGCAACCACCCAGTCGTAGTACGCGCGTTGGGCCTCCACGTGCCGGCGCAGCGGGCTTCCGTCGCCCTCCGGGAGGAGGAACCGCGCCTCCTCGGGCGGGAACTGGTCGTGCAGCCGGGCGAGCAGCGTGATGCTCGAATCCTGCAGCGCGGCGCGCTGCGCGTCGGTCGCGGCGTGCAGCCAGTTCCCCTCGTAGGTGTAGGGCATCACGTCGGGCGGTACGCGCCCTTCGGCGCGGGCCATCACGAAGAACGGGGCCCCGAGCGGGCCGGGGTCCTCTTCCAGCCACTGCACGCGCGGGACCGGCAGGTCGGTGTGGGCGGCGACCAGGCTCATGACCCGGTGCTGGCGGGGCATGTCGTACGTGGGGAACACGGTGTAGGCGGCCGGGTCGGCGGCGAGGCGCAGCGCGCAGGCGTGGATCGGGGCGTCGGGGTGCTCTATGTCGAAGAGCAGGGTCTCGCTGGACATGCCGTTGGAACCGGGGACGGAGATGTTGGTGACCTTCGCGCCGGGAAGCTCGGTGTCGAGCCAGGCGGCGAGGCGCCGGCCCAGCTCCTCGGGTTCGCGGGTGGAGGTACGGGGGCGCGGTGCCGGTCCTGCCATGGGAAACCCCTTCTCTGGCTTGGCTGTTGAGGCTTGAGGCTTGAGGCTTGAGGTCTGAGGTTGGGACTGGTGGCGGCGCCGGCCCTCCCGCCGGGGAGGGCCTGGCTACGGGGCCACCGAGCCGTAGTCGGCGAAGCCGCTGGGGTCGTGGCGCCCGAAGCTGCCGTGTTCGAAGATGCCGTAGCCGGTGCGGCCTTCGAGGGTGAAGCGGGCCGCGTGGTCGGTGACGCCGAAGGCGGCCATGGGGTGGGCCGCGGGGTCGGAGAGGTCGTAGGTGCGGCGGTCGGTCCAGCCGCGGCCCTGCCAGGTGCCGTGCTGCCAGTCGGAGGCGGGCGGGTAGCCGGCTCCGACGGCGAGCGGGGAGGAAGCCAGGATCTCCACGCCGAGTTCCAGGGGTTTGCGGCCGGCCGGATCGGTGAGGTGGACGACGGCGCTCTCGGGGTGGCGGCCGCCCGGGCGGTAGCGGATGTCGGTGTGCGGCCAGCCGAGCTGCACGTCGTGGCGGCCGCTGCCTTCGGGGAAGACCTGGACGGCTTCGCTGAGGGCCCGGTGGCCGTCGGCGTCCTCCTGGGTGATGACCATCAGGAAGCGGTCCTCGAACCGGACGGGGATCCAGAGCCAGTGGAAGCCCTCGGGCCGGTGCTCCTCGGCGGCCCGGCCGCCCTCCTCGCCGGGGATCGGGCGCACCCCCCAGCTCCGGTCGCGGGTACCGGTCCAGTCGGCGTCGAGGGTGAACTCCTCACCCTTGGCGCGGATGGTGCCGGTGACGCTGCCCGCCTGGACGAAGCGGCGGCCTTCGAGGATGAGGCGGTCGCCCCGGCGCTGGGTGTGGTGCGGCTCCCAGACGGCGGGGAACTCGGCGGTCCAGGTGATCTCGTACGAGAGCCCGTCGGGGTCCTCGGGGTCGGCGGCGCAGGTGAGGGTGATCCGCCGGAGGGGTTCGTCGACGGTGATGCGGAGGGGGCCGACGGAGAGGTTCATGCGGTCGTCGGTGAGGGCGTCGGAGGCTCGGACCGCGAGGAGTTCGTCGCCGACGCGGAGGGTGGCGTAGGCGTCGATGACACCGGCGTTGGGGTAGACGCCGAGGCCGAGGATCAGGACGGCGCGGCCCGCGTGGTCGAAGACGTGGAAGATGCAGCGGTCGTAGGCGTTCCGGTCGCCGGTGACCAGGTGCTTCATCGACAACGGGGCCTGGTGGATGGGGTATTCGTCGAGCGGTACGGGCCGGTCGGCGGGCATGGCGAACCTCCGGGGACGGATGCGAGGGATGACACCTGAGCGGAGATGACGGTACGTCAGATTGCGGGGCGGGGAACAGGGTTGTGGCACGAACTGTCAGGGAGACACATCGTGCGGGGGCCCGGGCGGGCCGAGGGTGGCGGGTCGCGATCGGCTTCGCGTCCGCACGGCCGCATGATCGGATCGGATCGCAGCGGTCGGGTCCCGCCGGGGTGCGACCGGGCAGGGTTGACATCGAAAGGAGGCCTCGTGATCTCGGCACTCAACCAGCTCGTCGATCTCGTCGAGGAACACCTCGCCGAGGAGTTCGACGTCCGCGGACTGGCCGGGGGGCTCGGTACGACCGAGTACCACCTGCGCCGGATGTTCTCGTCGCTCGCCGGCATGCCGCTGTCGGAGTACGTGCGCCGTCGTCGCATGACCGTCGCCGCCGCCGACGTCGTCCGCGGCGAGGACGACCTGTTGAGCATCGCCGTCCGGTACGGATACGGCTCGACCGAGGCGTTCGGACGCGCGTTCCGCGCGGTCCACGGCGTCGGCCCCCGTGACGTGCGCCGCGACGGAGGCCCCCTGCGCACACAACCACGGCTCAGGATCCGCCTGACCGTCGAAGGGAGCATCCCCATGGAGACCCGCCTCGTCGACCGCCCAGCGTTCCGGCTGGTCGGACACGCCGCCCGGGTTCCGCTCGTCCACCAGGGCGTCAACCCGCACATTCAGCAGCACATCACCGCGCTGCCGCCCGCGGAGCACCTCCGGTTGAAGGCCCTCGGCGACACCGAGCCGGGTGGCCTGCTGCAAGTGTCCGACGACGTCGACCCCGACGGCACGGAGGGGAGCGAACTTACCTACCTGCACGGAGTCGCCGTGTCCCGGGAGACGGCGCCCCCCGAAGGCCTGGACGCCATCGAGGTGCCGGCCGGCAGGTGGGCGGTCTTCCGCACCGCCGGACCCCATCCGCAGGCCCTGCAGACGACCTGGGCCGCGACCGCGACCGAGTGGTTCCCCTCCAACCCGTGGCGCCTGCGGCCCGGTCCCTCGATCGTCGCGTTCCTCGAGCGCGCGGACGACTTCAGCACCGCGACCTGCGAGCTGTGGCTCCCCGTCGAACCGGGGTGACGGATTGCGGACCCGGTGGGGACAGGTCGAACGGATGGGCGGGGTTACCCGTGGGTCCGGTGGCGCGTTGGCCCGGTATGACCACGATGGAGACTTCCACGCCGAGGGTGGGGCGCCGGCGGCGAGCGCCTGCCGCAGGGCACGAAGAATCGGTTCGGCAGGCCCCCGACCCGCCCATCTACAGCGCGCTGCTCACCCGGTGGGAGGAGGACGGCCGGACCGTGCCGGGGCAGCGCGATCCGGAGTGGTCCCGGATCGCCTCCTCCCCCATCTGGCCGACCGGCCCCCTCTTCGGCGGCTGACCGCTCACAGCGCGAGCAGGCCCGCCGCCGTCGGCCGGAAACCGCACCGGGCGTGGAACTCGGCGAGGACCGGCGCGAAGGACGTGTCCCGGTGACCGGGCCAAGAGGCGCAGAACAGTCCGTTCGGCTCGGCGTCGGTCAGGGGCTCCCGTGCGGTCAGCTCCGCCCCGCCACCCCGCGTCTCCACCACGGCCGGTTCCGCCCCGGGCCGGCCGGTCAGCGGGATTCCGGGCCCGCCAGGTGGCGGGCGATCACCATGCGCTGGATCTGGTTCGTTCCCTCCACGATCTGGAGGACCTTCGCTTCGCGCATCAGCCGCTCGACCGGGAAGTCCGCCGTGTAGCCGTAGCCGCCCAGGACCTGGACCGCGTCCGTCGTGACGGCCATCGCCGCGTCGGTACAGAAGAGCTTGGCCATCGCCGCCTGGCGGGAGAAGGGCTTGCCCGCGTCGCGCAGCCGCGCCGCCGCCAGGTACAGCGCGCGGCCCGCCTCGATCTTCGTCGCCATGTCGGCCAGCATGAAGCGCAGGCCCTGGAAGTCCGCGATGGGGTGCCCGAACTGCTTGCGGTCCAGGGCGTACGCCAGGGCCTCGTCGAGCGCGGCCTGGGCCACGCCGATCGCGCAGGCGGCAATGCCGAGGCGGCCCGCGTCCAGGGCGGCCAGGGCGATGGTGAAGCCCTGGCCCTCCTCGCCGATGCGGCGCGTGTCGGGGACCCGTACGCCGTCGAAGTGCAGCTGGGCGGTGGGCGAGCCCTTCATGCCCATCTTCTTCTCGGGGACCGCCGCCGTGAGGCCCTCCGCGTCGCCCGGGACCAGGAAGGCGGTGATGCCCTTCGGGCCGTCCACGCCCGTGCGGGCCAGCACCGTGTAGAAGTCGGCGACCCCGCCGTGGGTGATCCAGGCCTTGGTGCCGCTGATCAGCCAGTCGTCGCCGTCCCGGACCGCCTTGGTGGTCAGGGAGGCCGCGTCCGAGCCCGAGGCCGGCTCGGAGAGGCAGTACGCGCCGAGCAGCCCGCCGCCGAGCATGGCGGGCAGGTGGGCGCCCTGCTGCTCCTTGGTTCCGTAGCCGGCCAGGCCGTGGCAGGCCAGCGAGTGCACGCTGACGCCGAGACCGACGGTCAGGCGGGCCGCGGCCAGCTCCTCCAGCACCTGGAGGTAGACCTCGTACGGCTGGTCGCCGCCGCCGAACTCGCCGGCGTACGGGAGCCCCAGCAGACCGGACTCGGAGAGGAGCGCGAACACCTCCCGGGGGAAGCGGCCGGCGTCCTCCTCCTCGGCGGCCCGGGGGCGGATCTCCCGCTGCGCGATCTCGCGCACGAGCGCGAGCAGGTCTCGGGACTCCTCGGTGGGCAGCGATCGGTCCACCTGCGGCGCGCGGTCGGTCATGGCGGCGCTCTCCTCACGTTCAAGCACGGGGCGGCGCGTGAGGGTGGTACGCGTCGCCGGGTCTCGGGGCTCACAACCGATGGTGCCCTCCCGGATCGCGGGAAGGTCCTGTTCAAGGGGCTGCGGCGGTTGAGTATGCCCGATCAGGGGCTTCCCGTCACGGGTACGAGATCTTCCTCGGGGACGGGCGGGGCCGGGCACTCGGGGACGAACTCCTCGATCACCGTCAGGGTCGCGCGCAGCGTGCGCACCAGCAGGGCGCCGAACTCGGCCCGGTCGGGGTGGCCGGGATGGCCGGGATGGCCGGGATGGCCGGGAGCTCCTGGTCCGCGACCCTCCGTGGCCAGTCCCGGGGACGGGGCCGGGGACGGGGCCGGGGACGGGGCCGGGGTGTCCGCCGCCGCGTCCGCCGGAACCTCCGCCGGAACCTCCGCCCGGAGCTGGGCCGGGACCTGGGCAGGGACCTGCGACGGGGCTTCCGCCGGCCCGATCCAGTCGAGGGTGCTGCCCTCGACCCCCGCCAGCCAGCCGACCAGGGCCAGCCGGGCCATCGGCGGGATCTCGCGGCGGCCGTACGCGCCTTCCGCGATGGTCGCGATGAGTTCCTCGCGGACGGCGTCGCGGATGGCGAGGACCTCGGAGTCCGAGCCGACGCCGCCGGTGACGATGGTGCGGTAGGCGGCCTGGTGGTGCTCGGCGTAGTACAGGTAGCCGTCGATGGTGCTGCGCACCCGCTGCGCGTTGGGCAGTTCGCTCTCGCCGGCGGCGCGGGCCACGAGCTCGGCCACCGAGTCCTCGACGATGGCCAGGTAGTAGCCGCGTTTGCTCTTGAAGTAGTAGTAGATGAGCCCCTTGGCCACGCCCGCGTGCTTGGCGATGTCGTCCATGGAGAGCGCGTCGTACGAGGTGTCGGCGAACAACTTCCGCCCGATCGCTATGAGTTCGGCCCGCCGAACCTGCGAACGCCCGGTCGTTCCGCGCTGTTGACTATTATTCAAATTCAGCCCTAGCCTCGAACTGCCACAGGAAGCCCGCAGTATGGCAGACCCCTGTGCACCCCCCTTTGCACTCCCCCTGCGCACCGGACGACGTACGGGAGGAACACATCATGGGCAACGGCAGGACGAGCACGAAGAGAAGCACCCCCGAGGGCCGGGTCGACTGGAAGAAGACGGCCGCCGTCGCGATGCCCGCGGTCGTCGCGGTCGGAGCGATGGCGATGGTCATGGCGCAGGGCGCGCTCGCCGCCTCCTTCGCCGTCTCGGGAACCAGCTTCCAGGTCTCCTCGTCGAAACTGAGCAGCAAGGGCCTGGCCTCCTACGTGCAGACGGACCGCTCCGTCGACGGCAAGGGCCATCCCGTCGCACTGCTCGGCATCGGCGAGGCCACCCTCACGGACATCTGCCAGGCCGCCGAGGTGGACACCCCGGTGGGCAAGGTGGTCTTCAAGCTGACCGCCGGCGGGCCGGCCGGCACCGTCACCGCCAGCAGTCTCGTCATCGACGGCGAGGACCTGGCCGGCGACGCCGTCTTCGGGACGGCCCAGATCGGCCGCGACGCCTCCACCCTCGACCAGGTCGGCGGCATCAAGGGCGAGGCCGGCAAGTTCGGCCTCCAGGCCGGGGACATCGAGGTCGTGGACGTGAAGTCGCACGCCTGGTCGGCGACCGGCGGCAACTTCCACCTCAAGGGCCTGAAGCTGAACGTCAGCCTGGACGGCAAGAAGTGCTTCTAGGCCTGCGCGGGACCGCCGGGCCGGGCAGCGGGTGGCTGGATCGCCGGCTCCCGCTGCCCGGCCCCCGGCGGCGGCTGCGTGCCTGGCGCCGCACCCGCCCCTTCTGGGGCGGGCTGCTGGTGATCCTGGGCGGGACCGAGCTGCTGCTGGTCCCGCTCTCCCCCCTCACCGTGCTGGTCAGCCTGGGTCTCGGCGGGATCGCAGCCATCGGGATCGGACTCGCGCTGATCGCGGCGGGCCTGTTCCTGTGGCTGCTGCCCCAGACCCGCGCCTACGTCTCCATCCACGCGCTGCTGCTCTCGGTGCTGTCCTTCGTCGCGACCAACCTCGGGGGCTTCCTCGTCGGGATGCTGCTCGGCATCGCGGGCAGCGCGCTGGCCTTCGGCTGGACCCCGCGGCCCGATCCGGAGGCGGGCGAGGAGGGCCCGTACGTCCCGAGCCTGGACGGCAGCGGGCCGCGCACCCTGGCCGCCGCGCTGCCGGTGGTGCTGCTCGCCTCGCTGGTGGCGGGCACCGGGGAGGCGCGGGCCGCGCCGGCCGGTCCGCCGATGGCCGCGCGCACTCCCCCGACCGTGACCACCTCGCTCTTCGCCCCGCAGGGGTTCGCCTTCGCGGGGGTCACCCACGTGCCCACGGTGGACGGCCCGCTGAAGGTGCTGGTGTTGCGGATGCGGGCGGCCACGCTCACCGACTACGAGCTGCGCAGCCGTGACGGACGCGAGGAGTACGGGCTCGCCGCGAAGAGGCTCGACCTGAGCGGGGACGTGACCTTGTACCTGACGAGGTTCAGCGGGTGCATCGAGGGACTGCTGTGCGTGACCTTCAGCCCGGACGGGCTGCCCGCTCCCCCGGTCATCCCGCCGTTCGTCTTCATGACCCAGGTGAGCGCGGAGCAGGCGCTCGTCACCTCCGACGTGATCAAGACCGACAACCTGCGGCTGGTGGCCTCGTGATCCCCCTCCAGGCCGCGCCGCTGTGGGCGTACGGCATCGGCGCCACCTTCGCGGTGGCCGCCGGGCGCCAGCTCCAGTGGTGGGAGCGGTCGGTTCGGGGCGAGGGGGTCCGTACGAGGAGCCGCGCGGCCAATCCGTACCTCGCGCTCACCCTGCTCTACGCGGCGCTGCTGCCCGCCCCGACCGGGGCGTACCTGCTGTGGCAGAACCCGGCCTGGTCGACGATGCACGTGGCCCGCGACCACGACGGGGTGTGGGCCGGCTTCGCGCTCTTCTACGGGGCCTCGGTGGTGGTCGGGGCGCTGCTCGGATTCCTGGCGGCGCGCCTGTTCGTCCTGGTCGGGGCCGGGTACTGGGGGTACCTCCAGGCGGTGGCCGGGTACTTCCTGCTGTTCTTCACGCTGATCCACGGGTGGGACGGCAGGGGGTACGAGCGGCTGCTGAGCGCCGATCCGCGGGCCTTCGACGACTGGTCGGCGGAAGGCGTCGCGAACGGCGTCCTGGCCTTCGCGACCTCGGGCACCTTCCTGGCCGTGCTGATCTTCGCAACGGCCGTCATCGGCACGATGCTGCTGGCCGAGATCGGCTGGCTGGTGGAGGGCTGGCGACTGCCGGGCGCCGCGGCGGACCTCAAGGTGCCCGGGGTGATCGCGGTGGCGATCGCCGGGGCGGGGGTCTACGGGCTGCCGTTCGCGGGGGCGCTGGGCGCGAGCGTTCTCGTCCGGCTGCTGGGGTGGTGGGCCGGGATCGGGGTTTTCGCCCTGGTGGCCGGGGTGGTGCTGCTGCCGGCTCGCTCGCCCGTGCGGGCGCTGTACGGGCTGGTGGGCGTTCCGGACCGGCACTGGCTCGTGGAGCCGGCGGCCGAGGCGGGGGCCGAGCCGGAGGTCGCGGCCGGGGTCGAGCCGGAGGTTAGAAGAACCAGCCGACCTGGGTGACGAACATCGCCACGACCACGACCAGGGTCCAGCCGAGCACGTGCTCGAGCCAGGAGGAGGAATCGTCCTCGGGGCCGCCGGTGCGGACCAGGTTGCGGGCGCGGGCGGTCAGGGCGGCGCTGTGTGCGGTCATGCCTCCAATGTGACAGCGGGGGCGGCCCTCGCGGTAGAGACGATGGTCACGGGTGGCATGTCTCACGCCCCCGGCCGCGTGGTGCGGACCGGGGGCGTGAGGGGTCGTGCGTACCGGATCAGGTGGTGCGGTCGCGGCCCGCCATGCCCGCCATGGCCAGGGCCAGGCACAAGGCGATACCGCCGGCGAGGACGTTGCTCCACACCGTGCGGGTGGTGCTGACGTCGCCGGAGATGACGAAGGGCGCGACGATCGTCCATGCGGCGAGACCGACCGCCGTCCAGGCCATGGCGTGGGTGCGTTCGTAAGCGGAGCCGAGTCCGCTCATGCACAGACAGTAGGCCAGGCCCGCGATCAGGTTGTTGATCGCCAGCGAGCTGAGCCCGCTGAATCCGGCGATCCACGGCGAGGCGGCGATGTACAGGCCCGTCATCAGGGCCAGCGCCTCGACGATCTGGGCACTCGGAGTGCTGGTGACCCGCTCGAACCGCGAGCGCATCTCAGCGAGGTCGGGGTGGTGTTCGATTCTCGGTTGGGTGGTCATGGCGGGCTGCCTCCTATGAGAAGCTCCTATTGCCCTTTTGCCCTTTATGTTGCACTTACATGCCATTCGGGTCAACGCGAAAATCTCAGAGCACGCCGACCGCCCTCAGCGCGAGGACCTGGGCCGGGTTCGGCCGGATCGGACCGTAGAGGTAGCAGACGCCTCCGGTGCCGGAGACGATCTTGCCGGCCGCGTTGTGGCGCTTGGTCCGCAGCCAGTTGTTCTCGAACTGCCGGCGCCGGTAGACGCGGCGCACGGCCGTGTTGTCGGCCGAGTTCGGGTCGTTGGCGATCACGTCGCCCGCGGCGGTGAAGCCGATGACGGTCATCAGGTGGCCGGCCGTGCCGTAGCCCGCGCCCGTGAGCTCCTCGGCCGTGAAGGACTGCGAGGTGATGACCGGGACTCCGGCCCGCACCAGGGTCTCCAGGTCGGCGAGGGAGCCGAGGCGGGTGACGACGCCGGCCATCTGCCGGTAGGTGGCGGCGTAGGCGGCGTTGAAGGGCCAGTTCCCGCAGCCCTTGTACGCGGCGTCGTAGGTGGAGCGGGCGGCGTGGCAGACCTGGGGGTCCGCGTAGTCCTTCTTGACCCAGGCCACGGCGGAGGCGCTGGCCCGGCGGCCCCAGAACTCGATGATCATCTGCGAGGAGGTGGGGCTGCACCAGGCCTCGCCGCCGTTGTCGTACTCGGGGTACTGGCCGGCGTGCGTCTCCTGCGAGTACCTCGGCACCTTCAGCTCGTGGGCCCCGCCGGCGGCGGTGGAGGCCGGGACGGTGAACCGGTCGGGGACGTCCGAGGCCATGGCGCCGGCCAGCCACACCGTGGGGCCGCGGCTCGCACCGGGCTTGCGGTACAGGGTCAGGCGCAGCCGCCAGTCCTTGATCCGCAGCCCGCTCGCGGGGGCGTCCACGGCCAGGGTGTCGGTCCAGACGGTGGACTTGCCGTCGGTCTGCCCGTCCACGGAGGTGCGCCGGATGTCCCCGTCGCCGGAAGCCCAGCGGCCCATCACGTACCAGGGGGTGGCGGCGCCGTCGGTGTAGGTGCCGCACAGTTCGGCCTGGATCCAAGTGCCGGCCGGGGTCCGGGCGTTCCAGGAGGCGATGGCCTCGGTGGCGGGGACGGTCGAGGTGTGGACCGGGGAGGTCCAGGTGGCGTACTCCCAGGTGCTCTTCTTGGCGGTGTGCGGGTCCTTGTACTCGGTGCGGCCCGTCGGGGTCTTGATCTCCAGACCGGGGCGGGCGCCGCCGATGGCGGTGGTGCCCTGGTGGAGGCCGGCGGTCCAGTGGGCGTACGAGTACCAGAAGCGGTTGTCCACCGTCTTGCGGGTGGCTCCGGCGGCCTCCGCCTTGGCCGGGGCCGGGGTGTCCTGCCCCGGTCCCCCGGGGGCGGGCTTCGGCTGCGCCGCGGAGGCCCGGCCGCCGGGGACGGTGGCTGCGGCTGCCGCCAGGGCTGCCGCCAGTAGGGCGCGGCGGGGTGTGGGTGCGGTCATCGGCGTGGCCCCCAGGGGTCGGTGCGGCGGGTCGGCTCCCGCACACCCTTCCAGTTCCCGCGTGCGGGGCCGTGAAGCCAGGGGCCGTGTCGGGGTGACGGGGCTCGGCCCCCTCTGTCCCCCGCTCCCCGGGGCGGGCCCTGCGGGGCTGTCCCCTACCCGCCCTTCCACCGTTCCCCGGGGGCCGGCCCCCGGACCCCCGCTCCTCAAACGCCGGAGGGGGGGGGGTGTTCCAGCCTACCCGGCGGGTGCGGGGGGGGGTCCGGTGGGGGTGCGGGGCGCCGGGGATGGGGGGGGTGGGGAG
>NZ_JBHVYI010000137.1:0-16720 GCF_042880975.1 Streptomyces sp. NPDC058289 | reverse complement strand
CCCTTCCCCCGTTCCCCGGGCTCCGCCCGGACCCCCCTGGGGCACCGCCCCAGACCCCGCGCCTCAAACGCCGGCGAGGCTGAAATGGCGCTCCGCGCCACCCAGCCCCCGCCGGCGAAAATCCAGCCCCGCCCGTGGCAGGGTCCGGGCGGAGCCCGGGGAACGGTGGAAGGGCGGGTCGGGGACCTTGCCCCGCAGGGCAGGCGTCAGGCGAGGGTGGCCAGCTCGGCGCGGGCCGCGGCCAGCGTTTCGGGCAGGGTGGAGTGGACCGTGAGGTCCGGGCGGGACAGGCCCAGCTGCGTGACGACGTCCGCGCGCCGCGGGTAGCCCGGGTCGGCGCCGACGACCAACCGCCGCCCCGGGGTCGCGGCGGCCGCGCCGAGTTCGTAGAGGGTGATCGGCTGGACCGTCAGCGACGCCTCGCACGCGGGGAACCAGAAGAGCGTCAGGTCCGCCCGCAGCAGGTGCGCGTACTCCCACGCGATCTGGACGTCCGTCTGTGAGGGGTCGGAGACGTCGAAGTCCGTCCGCCGAGGGTTGAGCACGACGAAGTCGGCCAGCTCCCGCGCCGCCTCCGGCTGCCAGTGCGGGCAGTGCGTGATCCCGCCCGCCAGGAAGACGGACGGCGGATCCCCGGGCGCGGGCCGGTGCACCGCCGGTGCTTCCACGTACTTCACTGGGACTGCGCCGCCGCGGCCGCCGTCTGCGCCGCCGCCTCCGCGGCCAGTTCCGCCGTGATGTCCGCCGGCCGCCGCCAGCCGCGCTCGCCGCGGGCCAGCAGCCAGGCCGTCGCCTCCTGCGGCGGCATCGCGGCGGCGACCAGCCAGCCCTGGACGGCATCGCAGCCCAGGTCCCGGAGCCGCTCCCACGTCTCGTCGTCCTCGACGCCCTCCGCGACGACCAGCAGGCCGAGGGAGTGGGCGAGGTCCACCGTGCAGCGGACGATCTCCGCGTCCTGGGCGTCGACCGCGAGCCGCGCCACGAACGACCGGTCGATCTTCAGTTCGCTGACCGGCAGCCGCCTCAGGTGGACGAGGGAGGAGTAGCCCGTGCCGAAGTCGTCCAGCGACATCTTCACGCCGTGGCCGGTCAGTCCGGCCATGGTGTCGGCGGCCCGCTGCGGGTCCTCCAGCAGGACGTGTTCCGTTATCTCCAGCTGGAGCCCGCTCGCCGGGACCCCGTGCCGGGCGAGGCGCGCGGCCACGGCGCCCGCGAAGCCGGGGGTGTGGACGTCGCGCGGCGACACGTTGACGGCGACCGGGACCTTGAGTCCCTGGGCCCGCCACCGGGCGACCTGCGCGAGCGCGGTCTCCAGTACGTACTCCGTCAGGTGCGGCATCAGCCCGGAGGTCTCCGCGATCGCGATGAACTCGTCCGGCGAGACCCGCCCGCGTTCCGGGTGCACCCAGCGCACCAGTGCTTCCAGCCCGGCCACCTTGCCGTCGAACCGGACCTTCGGCTGGTAGTGCAGTTCCACCTCGCCCGCGTCCAGCGCCCTGCGCAGGTCGCCCAGGAGGCCGAGCCGGTCGGGGGTGTTGCTGTCGCGCTTGGACTCGTAGACCTCGACTCCGGTCCGGTCCCGCTTCGCCTGGTACATGGCGACGTCGGCGCGGCGCAGCAGTCCCTCCGCGTCCAGCGCGTGGTCGGGGTAGACGGCGAGGCCGGCGCTGGCCTCCAGGACCAGGGTCAGACCGTCCAGGTCGAGGGGGGAGCTGAGTTCGGCGACCAGGTTGCGGGCGACCCGCTGGGCGCTGGTGGTCGAGTCGGTGAAGGGGAGGAGGACGGCGAACTCGTCGCCGCCGAGGCGGGCCGCCTCCGCGTCCTGGGGCAGGGCCTGGCGCAGCCGGTCCGCTATCTGCAGGAGCAGCCGGTCGCCGGCGAGGTGGCCGAGGGTGTCGTTGACCGCGCGGAAGCGGTCGAGGTCGATCAGTACCAGCGCGGCGCGGGTGCCCGACCGTTCGGCCTGGTCGAGCGCGCTCCAGGCGCGCTCCAGCAGCCACTGCCGGTTCGGCAGCCCGGTGAGCGGGTCCCGCAGCTGCTCCTCGGCGCGGGCCCGGGCGATCCACAGCGTGGAGTCCAGGGCGATCAGCGGTACGGCGAACAGCGGCAGCAGTACCGGCTGCGATTCGGCGACCGCGCAGATCAGCGGGGCGATGCCGAGGAGCGCGACGGCGACCAGGGCCTGGCGCAGCAGCGCGGTGCGGGCGACCGTGGGCAGTCCCCCGCCGCTCGGGGCGAGGGCGAGCCACAGCAGGACTCGGGTGACGAGCAGGTAGGCGAGGGCGACCAGGATGACCTCGGGGACCGCGTCGGCCTCCCAGCCGGTGGGCCGCCACGGGGCCTCGACGGAGGGCGACTCCCCGAACGCGGCGAGGACGAGGGCGCCCGCGCCGATGCCGAGGATGTCGGTGGCTCCGTGCAACAGGCCCTGGCGCCAGCGGTGCCTGCGGGCGGCGCCGACGAGGGAGACCACGGCGAGGGAGACCAGGCCGGCGGGGACCCATCCGTAGAGGATGAGGACGCCGAGGGTGAGGGCCGCGCCCGATCCGGTGCCGCCCCACCAGCGGTCGCGGCCGAGGGCGACGAGGTGGCCGACGATGATGCCGGTGAGCAGGGCGAGTGCCCAGCCGACCGGGCCGCCGGGGAACAGGGCGTGACGGCTGGTCAGTGCGGTGATGACGCCGACGCCGAGCAGGACGGCGGCGAGACCCACGATGGCGAAGGGCAGCGCGGCGTGCCGGCCCGCCCGGCCCGCGCCCACTCCGGTGCCGAGCCCTCGCGATTGCGGTGTCCTGGTGCCCAGGACACCGAGCCGGCCCGTCCGCAAGGACGGGAACTCCCCGCCGAAATCTGGTGACGGGTCGGCGCTTTCGGTGGGTTTCATGCCCGTCCCTCTCACAGCCGGCGATGCCGATGCCACGCGATGGCCCCGATGTCATGCCATCACGGCTGGAAGCGCGTCAAGCAGCCGTGCACGACAGGCGCACCCCTCAACAGTAGGACGCGGGAGGCGCCCAGGGGCAGCGGTCGGCGGCGGTTGCCCGAATACGACCCAGCCATCCTCATCAGTACGGTATCCGCCGAACGGGTGAGTTTGGACCAGGACTCCCCGGTCGCCCGTCCGATGATCCGACAGGCCGGGGGCCCGCCACCAGCCTTGTACCGGCCTCGCATGGGCCGGGTACCGGCCGTGCGGCGCCGGGTGCCACCGCCGGCCGCGCCCGGCGCGCGCCCGCTCGTACGGCCGCACGCCACGCATCCGTTCGCCTTCGCTACTCCGCTTCGGCGTTGCCGTCCACCGGGAGCGCGGCCTCGCGCGCAGCGTCGGGGCCTTCCTCGAGCAGGACGGCGAATCCGGCGTCGTCGAGGATGGAGAGCTTCAACTGCACTGCCTTGTCGTACTTCGAGCCGGGGTTGTCGCCGACCACGACGAAGGAGGTCTTCTTCGAGACGGACCCGGTCACCTTGGCGCCGCGGCTCTGCAGGGCCTCCTTCGCGCCGTCCCGCGTGTGGCTCTGCAAAGTTCCGGTGACGACGACGGTCAGCCCCTCCAGCGGGCGCGGCCCTTCGTCCTCGCCGGAACCTTCCTCTTCCATCCGGACTCCGGCCGCGCGCCACTTGCGCAGGATCTCCTGGTGCCAGTCGACGGCGAACCATTCCTTGAGGGAGGCCGCGATGATCGCGCCGACCCCGTCGGTGGCGGCCAGTTCCTCCTCCGTGGCCTGCTCGATCCGCTCGATGGAGCGGAACTCACGGGCCAGCGCCTCCGCGGCGACCGGTCCGACGTGTCGGATCGACAGGCCGTTGATGATGCGGGCCAGGGGGCGGTCCTTGGCGGCGGCGATGTTCTCCAGCATCGACAGGGCGTTCTTCTTCGGCTCGCCCTTCTGGTTCGCGAAGACCGTGACGATCTTCTCCTCACCCGTCTTCGGGTCCCGCTTGGGCAGCCCGCTGTCCGGGTCGAGCACGTACGCCTTGATGGGCAGGAGCTGCTCGATGGTGAGGTCGAAGAGGTCGCCCTCGTCCCGCAGCGGCGGCTCGGCCGGCTCCAGCGGGTGGGTGAGCGCGGCCGCGGCGACCGCGCCGAAGTTCTCGATGTCCAGGCTCTGGCGGCCGCCGAGGTAGAAGAGCCGCTCGCGCAACTGGGCAGGACACGTCTGCCCGTTGGGGCAGCGCAGGTCGATGTCGCCCTCCTTCATCGGCCGCAGCGCCGTCCCGCACTCGGGGCACTCGGCGGGCATGACGAACTCCCGCTCGCTGCCGTCCCGCAGGTCGACCACCGGTCCGAGGATCTCGGGGATGACGTCGCCGGCCTTGCGCAGCACGACGGTGTCCCCGATGAGCACGCCCTTGGCCTTGACGACCTCCTGGTTGTGCAGGGTCGCGAACTCGACCTCGGAGCCCGCCACCGTCACCGGCTCCACCTGGGCGTACGGGGTCACGCGTCCGGTGCGGCCCACGCCGACCTTGATGTCGATCAGCTTGGAGTTGACCTCCTCGGGCGCGTACTTCCAGGCGATGGCCCAGCGCGGGGCGCGCGCGGTGGACCCGAGGCGGCCCTGGAGGGCGATCTCGTCGAGCTTGACGACGACGCCGTCGATCTCGTGCTCCACCGAGTGGCGGTTCTCGCCGAAGTAGGCGATGAACTCCCGGACCTCGGCGAGCGTGGAGACGACCTTGTTGTGCTGGGCGGTGGGCAGACCCCACTCGTGCAGCAGCTCGTACGCCTGCGACTGGTTCTCGATCTCGAAGCCCTCACGGGCGCCGATGCCGTGCACGACCATGTGCAGCGGGCGGCTCGCGGTGACCTTCGGGTCCTTCTGGCGCAGCGAACCGGCCGCCGCGTTGCGCGGGTTGGCGAAGGGCTTGCCCTCGGCCTCGACGAGCCGGGCGTTGAGCTCCTCGAACTTCTCCATCGGGAAGTAGACCTCGCCGCGGATCTCGACCAGGGCGGGGATCCGCTCGCCCTTCAGCCGGTCGGGGATGTCGGCGATGGTGCGGACGTTGGGCGTGATGTCCTCGCCCGTGCGGCCGTCGCCGCGGGTGGCGGCGCGGGTCAGGCGGCCGTTCTCGTAGGTGAGGTTGACGGCGAGGCCGTCCACCTTCAGCTCGCACAGGTAGTGGTAGTCGGAGGTGTTGGCGTCCCGGGCCACGCGCTCGGCCCAGGCCGCCAGTTCCTCGTCGTCGAAGGCGTTGTCGAGGGAGAGCATGCGCTCGCGGTGCTCGACGGAGGCGAAGTCCGTCTCGTACGCCCCGGCCACCTTCTGGGTGGGCGAATCGGGCGTGCGCAGCTCCGGGTACTGCTCCTCCAGCGCTTCCAGCGAGCGCAGCAGCTTGTCGAACTCGGCGTCGCTGACGACCGGCTGGTCGTTCACGTAGTACCGGAAGCGGTGCTCCTCGACCTGCTCGGCGATCAGCGCGTGCTGCTCGCGCAGTTCCGCCGGTACGGTCGATTCGCTGCCCTGCTTCTGTTCGGCTGCCATGCCGTGTCCTCCCGTGACCCGTCTCGATCCATCACTCAGGGTTGTCGGCGAGCGACCTCGCCGCCCTGACGCAGTGCGCCTGAACCGCCCGTGCGTAAGCGGGCGAAGCACCCGCCAGGCCGCACGACGGGGTGACCACGACGGACTCCGCCAGAGTCCCCGGGGTCAGCCCCAGCCTGCGCCAGAGCTTCCTGACACCCATGACGCTACCGCCCGGGTCCGACAACGGGCCGTCGGTCCCGGGCACCACTCCGGCGAAGAGTTTCGTACCGGCTTCGACGGCTTCCCCGATGGCGTCATCCTCGCGCTCGGTGAGCAAGGAGAAATCGAACGACACGCCCGAGACCCCGGCGCGGCGCAGCAGTGCGAAGGGCACCTCGGGGGCGCAGGAGTGGACGATGACCTCGCCGTCGTGGACGGCGAACAGCTCGCGCAGGGTCCCTTCGACGACCTGCCGGTCGACGGCGCGGTAGGTGCGGTAGCCGCTGGCGGAGCGCACCCGGCCGAGCAGGACCGCGGTGAGCGAGGGCTCGTCGTACTGGAGGGTGATCCGAGCGCCCGGGATGCGCTTGCGCACGTCGGCCAGGTGCTCGCGCACGCCCTCGGCGAGGGAGCCGGCGAGGTCCCGGCAGGCGCCCGGGTCCTGGAGCATGGACTCGCCGCCGTGCATCTCCAGGGAGGCGGCCAGTGTCCACGGGCCGACGGCCTGGACCTTGAGCTTCCCCTCGTACCCCTGGGTGAACTCCTCCAGGGCGTCCAGGTCCTCGCCGAGCCAGGAACGGGCCCGCTTGCTGTCGCGGCCGGGGCGGTCGCTGATCCGCCAGCCGCTGGGCTCGACGTGCGCGTACATGTCCACGAGCAGCCCGAGGGAACGGCCGATCATGTCCGAGCCGGGGCCGCGGGCGGGCAGCTCGGCGAGGTACGGGAACTCCTCGAAGGAGCCGGTGACGGTCCTGGCGGCCTCGCGGGCGTCGCCGCCGGGGAGCGAGCCGACCCCGGTGGCCCCGCCGGTGGGGCTCGTGCTCATCGGCCGGGCCTGACGGTGAGGTCGCTGACCACGGCGTCGCGGGGCAGGTCGACGGCCATCACGATGGTGGTCGCGACGGACTCGGCGTCGATCCAGTCGGCGGCGTCGTAGGACTCGCCCTCCTGGGAGCGGACCTTCATCTGCATGGGGGTGGCGGTGCGGCCGGGGTAGACGGAGGTGACGCGGATGCCGTTCTCCTTCTCCTCCGCCCGGAGGGAGTCGGCGAGGGCCTTGAGCCCGTGCTTGGAGGCGGCGTACGCGCTCCAGTCGGCGTGGGCGGCGAGCCCGGCGCCGGAGTTCACGAAGACGATCGTGGCGTGGGAGGCGCGCAGGGTGGGCAGCAGGAGCCGGGTGACCTCGGCGGGGGCGATCAGGTTGACGTTGAGCTGCTGGTGCCAGGTCTTGGGGCGCAGCTCCCCCACCGGACCGAGGTCCACGATGCCGGCGATGTGCAGGAGCGAGTCGATCCGCTCCGGGATCGCCTGCTTGGAGAAGGCCCACGAGAGCCGGTCGGGGTCGGCGAGGTCCCCGACGAGCGCGCTGGATCCGGGGTACCGGTCGGTGAGCTGCCGGGCACGGGCGGCGTCGCGGGCAAGGAGGACGAGGTCGTCGCCGCGGGCGTGCAGGCGGTCCGCGACGGCTTTGCCGATGCCGGAGCCGGCGCCGGTGATCAGGTGAGTGGCCATGCCTCCCATGCTCGCAGGTGCCCCACCCTGCCCACGCCGCGCCCGCATCCGGCTCCGGCTCCGGCGACGCGGCCACGGACTCGGCCCCGCAGGCCGGCCGCCCACCCCGCCCGGGTCCGCGTCAGAGGCCGGCGGCCTCGCGGAGGGTTGCCGCCGTCTTCGAGGCGTCGTAGTCCGCGGGGACGCCGTCGACCAGGATGATGTCGCCCGCGATGTGATCCGCGCGGAGCGGGATCAGCGCCTGGTAGGCCTCCGACGCGTACCATCCCCGCGCGCGCTCGAGGTCGGGGAAGCCGATCAGGACGATCGTGCCGGGCCAGGTGCCCTCCATGACCTCCACCTGGCGGCCGTGGACGAGGAAGCGGCCCTCGAAGGGGTCCATGGTGGCCTGGATCTCCTCGATGTAGCGGAGGATGTCCTCGTTCATGGTCTCGGGGCGTATGTGGCCGATGGCGTAGGCGGTCATCTCGGGCCTCTTCTTCCGTGCGGGATCGGCTTGTTGGGACGATCCTGCCCGCCGGTGGCCCCGGAAGCGATTACCTCCGGGGTCATCGGCGTGCGGACGGACGGGCCGACGTCAGCCCGCGAGGTAGGCGCGCAGGACGGTCACCTCCGACTTGTTGCCCGCGCGGTCCGTGACGGTGCCGCGCAGGGAGACGGTGCCGCCCTTCGCGGGGGTGCGGACGTCGACCCTGCCGTGCCGGACGGGGAGCGGGTGCCAGGTGCGGCCCTCGTCGTAGGAGACCTCGGCCCGGAGGGAGGACCGGGCGGTGGCCGCCGGGCCCTGGACGGTGAGCGGGAAGTTCGCCGTGCGGCCCGCGGGCAGGGTGCCGTCCAGGGCCGGGCGGGCGTCGAAGCGGACCACCGAGACCGGGAGCGGGGTCGGTTCGGCCGTCTCCTTCGAGCGGAACCACCAGGTGGCCGTGGTCTCGGAGGAGGTGGCGGAGAGCCGCGGGCTCAGCCGGGTGGTCGTGGTGAGCTCGTAGGAGGCCTCGCCCGGTGGGACCGGGAAGGGGTTGCTCGCATCCAGCGGGGTGTCGCTGCGGCCCGCTTCGACGCCGTCGCGGCGCAGGACGGTGCTGCCGGTGGCGTCGGAGAACCCGCCCGCATGGTTCGCTCCGTCGGCCAGGAGGGGTACGGAGCCCCCGATCGAGCCGCCGTCGCGGAACACCCCGTGTTCGGCGTCGGTGCGGGGGGCGAACACCGCCGTGTTGAACCGCTCGCGGTAGGTGCGGCCGCCGGTGAAGGTGCGCCCGGGCTCCGCCTCGTAGGCCGCTTCCTCCCGCGGGAAGCCGTTGTCGTCGTGGCCGGAGCTCTGGCTGAAGAGGAGGTCCCAGGTCGCCCCGTCGAGGGTGGACACGTAGAGCGTGGCCGTGGTCGGCAGCGGCCTCGGCACGGACATCGAGCTCCCGGAGCGGCTGCCCGGGAGGGCGCCCATCGCGACGACCGCGCCCTCCTTGCCCGGGGCGGAGGCGCCCTGGTCGACCACGAGGGCCGCCAGGTCGCGGCGCTTCAGGTGGCGGGTGTAGCCGGTGGCGAAGCTCCGTACGGGGCCTCCCAGCACCGCGTGGTACTCCGCCGAGGCGCCGTCCTGCCAGTGCACGTCCCACTGCTGGGTGAGCGTTCCGGCCGCGGGCGGCGGGCCCAGCTGCCGGGTGCGGAACCCCGTGAGCGAGTCGAGCCAGAAGCCGAAGTCGTACGAGGCGCCGCCCTCGCTGAGCGTGTACGTGGGCATCACGAACTGGGCCTGCGCCGACGTCGAGGGGACCGTGATCTCCACGGGCCGGGTGGTGCGCGCGTCGAGGGTGACCGTGGTGTCGGCGGTGACGTCGAGCCGGGGCTGGACGATCCAGTCGGCGCCCCGGGTGAGGTCGAGCGGGTCGACGACGAGGGCGGCGTCGAGCAGGTAGCCGCCCTTGGGGACGCGCAGGGTGACGGTGCCGGAGGCGTCGTGGGCCTCGAAGCGGCGGGCCGCCGCGCCGCCCCGGACGCCCTGGACGGTGGTGGCGTAGTCCTTGGCCGGTTGCCCGTCGCGTCCGAGGTGGCGGAGCGTCAGGTCGTAGGACTCGGCCTCGCGTTCGGCGACGGCGGCCGTACGGACCCGCTGGCCGCCGCCCGCGGCGGTGGCGGTGGCGTACGCGCTGTACGTGCCGTCCGCCGTTCCGCCGAGGCGGGTGTCCACCGTCAGCGCGGTCTCTGCGGTGCCGCCCGCCGGGACGGTGAGCTGCCGGGCGGCGAGGGTGAAGAAGCCCTCGGGCGCGGGTGCGCCGCCGGGGCCGCTGCCGGTGACGGCGAGGTCGAGGGTGACGGGCGCGGTGCCGAGGTTGCGGTAGGTGATCGTGCGGGTCTGCGGGGTGTCGTCCGCGTGGGGCCAGCGCTGCGTGTCGAAGGTCAGCGCCGTCTCCCGGGCGACCACGCTCTGGCCCAGCGCGGCGTCGACGGCGATCCGGCCGGTGCCCTGCTGGTACGGGGTGTACGCGGCGCCCCGGGCAGAGGCGGTCAGTGCACCCTTGAGCTCGGCGCCCTTCCAGTCCGGATGCTGCTGCTTGAGCAGGGCGGCGGCCCCGGCGACGTGCGGGGTGGCCATGGAGGTGCCGGAGATGGTCAGGTAGCCGGCCGGGTCCTGGCCGGTCTCGCGGTCGATGACGCTGTCGGGGGCGGCGGCCGCGGTGATGTCGACGCCGGGCGCCGTGACGTCCGGCTTGACTCCGCCGTCGCCGAGGCGCGGGCCGGTGCTGGAGAAGGGGGCGAGGACCTCCGCGTCGTCGACGGCGCCGACGGTGAGCGCGGCGCTCGCGCTGCCCGGGGACTGGACGGTGCCGGGGCCGCGGCGGCCGCTGTTGCCGGCGGCGACGGCGAACAGCACGCCCTTCTCGGCGCTGAGCCGGTCCACGGCGGCTTCGACGGGGTCGAGCTGCGGCGTATCGGGTGCGCCGAGGCTCAGGTTGACGATGTCGGCGCCCTGGGCGACGGCCCATTCCATCCCGGCGAGGATTCCGGAGTCGCTGCCGGAGCCGCGGTCGTCCAGGACCTTGCCGTTGAGCAGTTTCGCGCCGGGCGCGACGCCCTTGAAGGCACCGGCCGAGCGGGCGCCCGTACCGGCGGCGATGGAGGCGACGTGCGTGCCGTGGCCGAAGCGGTCGACGGCGTCCTCGGAGCGGGAGAAGTTCTGTTCGGCGACGACCTGGCCCGCGAGGTCGGCGTGGGTGGCGTCGATGCCGGTGTCGAGCACGGCGATCTTGACGCCGGCGCCGTCGTACCCGGCGGCCCAGGCCCGGTCGGCGCCGATCTGGCGGGTGCTCTTGTCCAGGGTGGCGGTGCGTACGGCGTCGAGCCAGACCGTGGCGATGCCGGGGGCGGCGGTGCGGCCGCCGGCGTCCCGGCGGGGGTCGGTGAGCGCCTCCCAGAGGGCTGCGGCGTCCCCGGGGGCCGCGTTGACGGCCTCGGCGTCGAGGGTGGGGTAGGTCCGGGTGACCTCGAGTCCTCCGGTGGCCCGCAGGGCGGACCGGGCGGCGGGGGCGGGGCCCTCGTAGCCGACGATCAGCTGGAGCCGGGCGGAGGGCCGGGCCAGGTACTCGGGGCGGCTCAGTTCGGTGATGTCGAACAGCCGCGGGTCGAGCTTCCCGGCGCGGATCAGCGGCTGGGCGTCGTACGGCACGACGCTGGTGCGGCCGTTCTCGGTGCGCACCGAGAACGGGATGTGCGCGCGGCCCTCGGCGCGTTCGAGGGAGACGGGCCGGCCGTCGGCGGCGAGGACGACGTGATCGCCGGTGACGAGGGTGACGCGGGTGGTCGGGGCCGGTGGGGCGGCCGATTTCGCGCCGGTCGCGGTGCCTGACGAGCCGGTCGCGGGCGCTGCGGCGGCCGGGGTGGTCAGCCCCGCCGCGAGCGCGAGGGCGGCGGCGGCCGCGACCGAGGCCGCCGCCCCCGCCCTGGCGTGGTGGTTGCGCACGTGGTTCCCCCCGAGAAGAAGAGAGCAGGGCCACGCAGTATGCCGATGTCCTGACAGAGCATCAATGGTGCGCAAGAACAGGGGAGTTGGGCTGATAGGTGCGCCGGTAGGCGATCGGTGAGATGCCGAGTGCGGAACGCATGTGCTGGCGCAGCGAGTTCCCGGAGCCGAAGCCGGAGCGGTGGGCGACCAGGTCGACGGGGAGGTCGCTGGACTCCAGCAACTGGCGTGCCACTTCCAGGCGTTGGCTGGTGAGCCACTGCACCGGGGTCATGCCGACCTCGTCGCGGAAGCGGCGGGTGAAGGTGCGCAGGCTCATCCGGGCGTGGGCGGCCAGCTCCGCCAGGGCGATCGGCTCGGTGAGGCGTTCCAGGGCCCAGGCCCGGGTGGCGGTGGTGGTGGCGACGGTGGGTTCGGGGACGGGCCGGACGATGTACTGGGCCTGTCCGCCGTCGCGCCACGGCGGGACCACGCACAGCCGCGCGGCGAGGTTGGCGACGGCGCTGCCGTGGTCGGCGCGGACGAGGTAGAGCAGCAGGTCGATGCCGGCGGCGACCCCGGCCGAGGTGAGGATGTCGCCGTCGTCCACGAAGAGGACGTCCTCGTCGAGCGCGACCCGCGGGAAGGCGCGCCGGAACTCGGGCGCGTGGATCCAGTGGGTGGTCGCGGGCCTCCCGTCGAGCAGCCCGGCGGCGGCGAGGACCTCGGAACCGGTGCAGATCGACACGATGCGCGTGCCCGGACGGATCCGGGCGAGGGCGTCGGCGAGGGCCTGCGGCAGCGGCTCGCCGCGCACGAGCCCGGGCATGGAGTGGGTGGGCGGGATGATCACGGTGTCGGCCGCCGCGAGGGCCTCGGGCCCGGCGCTGACGCCGATGGTGAATCCCGCGTCGGTCGCCACGGGCAGGCCGTCCGGGGTGCAGACGGTGACCTCGTACAGGAAGCTCCCGCCCTCGCCGCGGGCGTTCCCGAAGACCCGCGAGGGCATGCCGAGCTCGAACGGGGCGACGCCTTCGAGGGCGAGTACGGCTACACGGTGCATGGCCAGATTCTGTCACATGGTGGCCATTCGGCCACCACCACGCGGGTCGGCTCGGGGCCAAGCTGGTGCCATCGGCCGGGGAAACCGGCAGGTGACAGCAGAACGAGACAGCAATCCGAGCACGATCAGGGAGACATTCATGCGCGCCATCGTCGTCAGCCAGTGGGGCGGACCCGAAGTTCTGACCGAGACCGAGGTGGACCGCCCGGAGCCGGGCCTGGGCGAGATCCTGGTACGGGTCCACGCGGCCGGGGTGAACCCGGTGGACTGGAAGACCCGGGCCGGCGGCGCCCTCATCCACTGGGGCCCGCTCGCGGCCGTCGGCTGGGACGTCTCCGGCACCGTCGAGGCGGTCGGCCACGGCGTGACGATGTTCCGGCCGGGCGACGAGGTCTTCGGCATGCCGCGCTTCCCGCACCAGGCGACTGCCTACGCCGAGTACGTCACGGCCCCGGCCCGGCACTTCGCCCGCAAGCCCGCCGCGATCGACCACGTCCAGGCGGGCGCGCTCCCGCTGGCCTCGCTGACCGCCTGGCAGGCGCTGACCGACACGGCCGGCCTCGAGGCCGGGCAGCGGGTCCTGGTGCACGCGGCGGCCGGCGGCGTCGGGCACTTCGCCGTCCAGATCGCCAAGGCGCTCGGCGCGTACGTGATCGGCACCGCGAGCGCCGCCAAGCACGACCTCGTACGGTCCCTGGGGGCCGACGAGATGATCGACTACCGGACCACCGCCTTCGAGGACGTGGTCTCGGACGTCGACGTGGTGATCGACGGCATCGGCGGCGACTACGGGACGCGCTCCTTGAAGGTGCTGCGCCCCGGCGGGCACCTGATCACCCTGACCGGCCCCGACCAGGTCCCGGCGGAGGCGGAAGGTTTCCACACCGGCTGGACCCTGGTCGAGCCGGACTACGCGGGGCTCAGGGCCGTCGCGGCCCTGGTGGAGGAGGGGAAGCTGCGGCCGGTCGTCGACACGGTGCTCCCCCTGGCCGAGGCCGCGAAGGCCCACGAGATCGGCGAGCAGGGCCGGACCACCGGCAAGATCGTCCTGACGGTGGTCTGACCGGCAGACCGAGGGACCGAGGGACCGGCACACCGGCGGACCGACTGACCGACCGGGGCCGCCGCCGGAGCGGCCCCGACGGGGTCCTAGACGCCCGCGGTCGCCCGGGTCGTCGCCGAGATCGTGGCGGAGCCGACCACGCGGGTGCCGTCGTAGAGGACGATCGCCTGGCCGGGGGCCACGCCGCGGACCGGCTCGCTGAAGCGGACGCGCAGTTCGCCCTCCACCAGCTCCGCGAAGACCTCGGTCTCGCCGCCGTGGGCGCGCAGCTGCGCGGTGTACGTACCCGGGGCGGCGGCGGTGGAGCCGCACCAGCGGGGGCGGATCGCGGTGAGGGCGGTGACGTCCAGGGCCTCGACGGGGCCGACGGTGACGGTGTTGTTCACCGGGGAGATATCGAGGACGTAGCGCGGCTTGCCGTCGGGGGCCGGGTGGCCGATCCGCAGGCCCTTGCGCTGGCCGATGGTGAACCCGAAGGCGCCCTCGTGGGTGCCGACCTTCTCGCCGGTGGCCTCGTCGACGATGTCGCCCTCGGCCTTGCCGAGGCGGTTCGCCAGGAAGCCCTGGGTGTCGCCGTCGGCGATGAAGCAGATGTCGTGGCTGTCGGGCTTCTTCGCGACGGCCAGGCCGCGCTCCTCGGCCTCGGCGCGGATCTCTTCCTTGGTGGTGAGGGTGTCGCCGAGCGGGAACAGCGCGTGGGCGAGCTGCTTCTCGTCGAGGACGCCGAGGACGTACGACTGGTCCTTGGCCATGTCGGAGGCGCGGTGCAGCTCGCGCGTGCCGTCCTCGTTCAGGACGACGGTGGCGTAGTGGCCGGTGCAGACGGCGTCGAAGCCGAGGGCCAGGGCCTTGTCGAGCAGCGCGGCGAACTTGATCTTCTCGTTGCACCGCAGGCAGGGGTTCGGGGTGCGCCCGGCCTCGTACTCGGCGATGAAGTCCTCTACGACGTCCTCGCGGAAGCGTTCGGCGAGGTCCCAGACGTAGAACGGGATGCCGATGACGTCGGCGGCGCGGCGGGCGTCGCGGGAGTCCTCGATCGTGCAGCAGCCGCGGGCGCCGGTCCGGAAGGACTGCGGGTTCGCGGAGAGGGCGAGGTGGACACCGGTCACGTCGTGCCCGGCTTCGACCGCGCGGGCGGCGGCGACGGCGGAGTCCACACCGCCGGACATGGCGGCCAGGACGCGGAGGGGGCGGGGGACGCTCGGCAGGTTCTCAGTCATAGCACCGTCCAGGGTACGGGGGAACCGAGCGGGGTCACAGCGCGTTCTCGGTGGCAGGGGGTGGATCACCATGGGAAGCAAGAGCAACAAGGGCGGTACGGGGGCCGGGGCGGGCGCGGGAGCCAAGGCGGGCGCGGGGGGCAAGCGGCGCGGGCGGACCCGCAGGGCGGTGCTGTTCGGCGGGCTCGGGGTGGTGGCGGCCGCGGCGGTCGCCGGGCGCGATGAGCTCGGGCGGGCCTGGTGGCTGGTGCCGGGGGTGTCCAAGCCGAGGAAGGACGGCGAGCTGGACCACGCGGGGGCCTCCTGGACGGCGGCCTCTCCGGCGAACTGGCGGCTGGCGGACCGGCCCGCCGACTACCGGGTGGACCGGATCGTGGTCCATGTCACCCAGGGCGGCTTCAAGTCCTCGGTGGACGCCTTCAAGAATCCGTTCCACCGGGCGTCGGCGCACTACATAGTCGGCCAGGACGGCCACATCGAGCAGATGGTGCGCGAACTCGACGTCGCCTTCCACTCGGGCAACCGCTCGATGAACGAGCGCAGCATCGGCATCGAGCACGTCGGCTTCGTGGACCGGCCGCAGGACTTCACGGACGCGATGTACGGGGCTTCGGCGCGGCTCGCCGCGGACGTCTGCAGGCGGTACGGGATCCCCGCCGACCGCAAGCACTTCCTCGGCCACTCCGAGGTGCCCGGAGCCGACCACACGGACCCGGGCCGCCACTGGGACTGGGACCGCTACCTCCGCATGGTCAACGAGGCCGGCGCCGCGGGCGCCAAGACGGTCTAGGCCTAGCTCAGTCCCGCGGTGCGCGCGCGGGCCACGGCCGGGCCGATGGCGGCGGCGACCGCGTCCACGTCGGCCTGCGTGGAGGTGTGGCCGAGGGAGAAGCGCAGGGTCCCCCGGGCCAGGCGCGGGTCGGTGCCGGTGGCCAGCAGCACGTGGCTGGGCTGCGCCACGCCGGCCGTGCAGGCGGAGCCGGTGGAGCACTCGATGCCCTGGGCGTCGAGCAGGAGCAGCAGGGAGTCCCCCTCGCAGCCGGGGAAGCTGAAGTGGGCGTTGGCGGGGAGCCGGCCGTCCGGGTCGCCGCCCAGGACCGCGTCGGGGACCTCGCGGAGCACGGCGGCGACGAGCCGGTCGCGCAGGGCGCCGATCTCGGTGGCGAACCGTTCGCGCCGCTCGGCGGCGAGTACGGCGGCCACCGCGAAGGCGGCGATCGCCGGGACGTCGAGGGTGCCGGAGCGGACGTGCCGCTCCTGGCCTCCGCCGTGCAGGACGGGTACGGGGCTCTGGTCGCGGCCGAGCAGCAGCGCGCCGATCCCGTACGGTCCGCCGACCTTGTGGCCGCTCACGGTCATGGCGGCGAGGCCGCTGTCGCCGAAGCGGACGTCGAGTTGCCCGAAGGCCTGGACGGCGTCGGAGTGCAGCGGGATGCCGGACTCGCGCGCGACGGCGGCCAGTTCGGCGACCGGCATGACGGTGCCGATCTCGTTGTTGGCCCACATGACGGTGGCCAGCGCGATGTCCTCGGGGTTGCGCTCGATCGCCTCGCGGAAGGTTTCGGGGTGCACGCGCCCGTAGCGGTCCACTGGCAGGTACTCGACCTGCGCGTCTTCGTGTTCGGCGAGCCAGTGCACGGCGTCGAGGACGGCGTGGTGCTCCACGGGGCTGGCGAGGACGCGGGTCCGGGCGGGATCGGCGTCGCGGCGGGCCCAGTAGAGCCCCTTGACGGCGAGGTTGTCGGCCTCCGTGCCGCCGGCGGTGAAGACCACCTCGCTCGGACGGGCCCCGAGCGCGTCGGCGAGGGCCTCGCGGGCCTCCTCGACGGTGCGGCGGGCGCGGCGGCCGGCGGCGTGCAGGGAGGACGCGTTGCCCGTGACGCCGAACTGCGCGGTCATCGCCGCAGCGGCCTCCGGCAGCATCGGGGTGGTGGCGGCGTGGTCGAGGTAGGCCATGATCCCCCGATTCTACGAGTCCCCCACACCCCCGGTTCCCCGCCGGGGCCTTACGGCCCACTGACGGAGCCCTCGGCCGCGCGGCGGCACGCCGTTCGGGTCGGCCCCGGCCCGCTTGGCCCGCACCGGGCGCCCGGTGTGAGGCGGGGCCCGGCCCGGCCCGCCGGGCATCGGGGGCGCAGTACGCGGGGCCCCACCCGTCGATGTGGCGCTGCGCAGGCGGAGTCCCCTACCCGCCCTTCCACCGTTCCCAGGGCTGCGCCCTGACCCGCCGGTCCCGGGCTGCGCCCG
>NZ_JBHVYI010000136.1:0-16741 GCF_042880975.1 Streptomyces sp. NPDC058289 | reverse complement strand
GCCGAGCTAGTCCTTGAGGACGTCCTTGGCCTTTTCCTTGGCCTGGCGGGCATCGCCCTTCATCTGCTCCGCGCGCCCCTCTGCGGTGAGTCGCTCGTTGCCGACGGTGCGGCCCATCGCTTCCTTGGCCTTGCCCTTTGCCTGTTCCTTCTTGGCCTTCATCTTCTGCTCACCCGACACGGCTCTCACTCCGATCGTTGGCGATCATCTGACGGGGTGCGTCTGTCCGAATGCCCTTTCCGTAAACCTGCCCGCGCGGCTCCGCGCGTTAGCCGCGAGCGGCTCGGGGCAGGCGCCGGGAGGGACGGCTACGGAGTGGAGGCAGTGGTGGAGACCTCGAAGATCGCCTACAAACCCGTGGGTCTGGCGCTCGGTGCCACGGGGGGTCTGCTGGCCGGTGTGGCCTTCAAGCAGATCTGGAAGCGTCTCGGCCACGAGGACGACGCGCCGAGCGCGACCGACGAGGACCGTTCGTGGCGGGAGATCCTCATCGCCGCGGCCCTCCAGGGTGCCGTGTTCGCCGCGGTCAAGGCCGCGATCGACCGCGGCGGCGCCGTGGCCGCCAAACGCCTGACCGGCACCTGGCCCGCTTGAGGCGGCGCCGGGCGGGTTCACGTGTCGTGGTGCCAGCGCTGCTGCTCTCGACTCCGGCGTTTGATCACGTACAGGTCGAGGAGCGCCACACCGGCCATCAGGAAGCAGACGGCGGCCAGGACCATGCACAGCGCCCGGGACGGAGTTCCCTGATCGTCGGCGCGCAGGGCCAGCAGGACGAAGAGGGTGCCACCGGCCGTGAACAGCGGCGCGAACGCCATCGACAGGATGCGCCGCAGCCGCAGGTCGCTGCGCGCCCACCGCGCTTCGGAGCCGTCGTGCCGCCATCGCCGGGCGGCCTTGCGCCCGTGCCGGTCGGCCGCCCGCATGCCGCCGAGCCCGTGCTGCCTGCCGACGGAGGCCATGGCGACCACCTCCTGCCCCTGTTCCTTCCGCCCTGTCGGCCCGGCGTCTGCCCAGGCGGGGCAGGTTCATTCGGCTGCGGGCCGGTGGGCCGATGACGGGCCGATGGGGCCGCCGGGGATTCGGGCGACCGGATCTGCTCCGGACGGGGTGATGCGGGTGCCCGTGCGGCGCGTCGTCAGCCGGAACGGCCGGTGGTCGTCAGGCTGGCCCCGGTCGGCGGGCACCGCCCGCCCTGAGAAGAGGAGCAGTCCGTGCTGGAGCGCAAGCGCCGCAAGCACACCACCGACGTCACCTTCGTACTTCCCGGAGACCTCCCGCCCGGGCCGGTGAGCGTCGTCGGTACGTTCAACGACTGGCATCCCGGTGCCCACGTCCTCGAACCCCGGACCGACGGAATGCGCGCCGTGACCGTGGCCCTCCCGGCCAAGGCCACCCACAGCTTCCGCTACCTCGCGGCCGGCGACTACTGGTTCGACGAGCCGGCCGCCGACGGCCACGAGGAAGGCAACAGCCGCCTGCGCACCTGACCTCGGGGTGGTGATCATCCGCTCCGCGCCGGCGTCCCCGGCTCCGGCCAGCTGACGGCGATCAGCTCCTCCGCGGCGAGCAGAGCACCGTGGGCGCTGCGCCGGCCACCGGTTCGGTCACCCCTCGTCCGCGGGGTTCTGCCGTGGAGCAGGCGGGTCCGGGGCGTCCTCCGCTCCCGTCTGCCGATCCTCCGGCGGGGCGCCGGACGGGGGCGCCGAGGGCCCCGCGCTCGCGACGGCACGGGCGGGGTGGGACCGGAGGTGGGTGACCACCGTATTGGTCACGGCGACGAGCGGAACCGCCACGACGGCCCCGCCGATTCCCGCGATGGTGCCGCCCGTGGCGACGGCCAGGACGACGGCCAGCGGGTGGACCCGCACGGCCCTGCCCAGGATGAACGGCTGGAGCACGTGTCCTTCGATCTGCTGCACCACGAGGACGACCATCAGCGCCATCAGGGCGGTGAAGACCCCTTCCGTGACGAGAGCGACGACGACCGCCAGTGCGCCGGAGACGACGGCGCCCACGAGGGGCACGAAGGAGGACAGGAAGATCACCACGCCGATCGGAACGGCGAGCGGTACGCCCAGGAAGTAGATGCCCACGCCGATGAACACCGCGTCGATCATCGCGACGATCATGGTGCCGCGCACGTAGGCGGTGAGGGTCCGCCAGGCGCGGGGACCGGCACCGGCGACCCCCGGGCGGGCCGCCGCGGGGACGAGCCGCAGGGTCCACTGCCAGATGCGCTTGCCGTCGTACAGCAGGAAGAGGGTGGCGAACATGGCGAGCAGCAGTCCGGTGATCACCTCCACCAGGACGGTCACGCCCTGGAGGCCGGTGGAGGTGATCTCGCTCGTACTGGTGCCGACGCTGTCGCTCAGACTGTCGGCGATGTCGTTGATCTGTTGTTCCGTGACGTGCAGCGGACTGTCGATCAGCCACTGTTTGAGTTCTCCGATGCCCTCCTGAACCCGGTCCGAGAGGTTGTCGAGGTTGTCGAGCACCTGCCAGACGACGAACCATCCGACCAGTCCGAGCATCACGAATCCGCAGGTCGCGGTCAGGGCCGTCGCCGCGCCCCGGGACAGTCCGCTCCGGTGCAGCCGTGCGACCGTCGGCTGGAGCAGTGCGGTGACCAGGAGCGCGACGACGAAGGCGAGGGCGACCAGCCGTACCGCCCCGATGACCCGCATCAGCACCCAGACGGTTGCGGCGAGCACCAGGAACCGCCAGCCGGCCTCCGCGGCCACCCGTACCCCCCAGGGCACCGCGGCCGCGGGGTCCCTCGCTCCGGGGCCGGGCCCGTCCGACGGCTCCGGCTCAGCCGTTTCTTCCCACGCTCCGGCAGCCTCCGCCTCGCGTTGGGCATGGAGCCGGGCCCGGCGCTCGCCGAGCCCGGCGGCGCTCTGCTTCAGGCGCCCGAGCCATCCGCGCACTCGGGGCAGAGGACGGTCCACGGTGGAGTTCCTCCGAGTCGTCGTGTAGGAGAACTCCCTCCAGGCTGGACCGTGCGGGGCTCAGCGGCACCCCGGGACCCCGGGACCCAGGCCGCGGACGCGGGCCGCAAGCCCCGGGCCGGTGCGGCCCACCGTCCCGAGTGGCAGGGTGGGAAGCGGGTACTCGTGTGAGTGGAGGACTTGCCATGCCCGCTTCGGATTGGCTCCTGGCACCTGGAGAACGCGGCAATACCGCCACCCGGCTGGAGGACCGCCGGGCGGACGGGGCGGCTTGGTCCGAGGGCAACGAGGCCAGGCCGCTCGTACACGGCGCCGTGTACTTCGCCGAGCTCCTCGAGCGGATCCGGGCGATGCGCGCCGGCGACCTGCTCCTGTTCACCGACTGGCGCGGCGATCCCGACGAGCGGCTCCGCGGACCCGGTACGGAGATCGCGGCCGTACTGGGCGCGGCGGCCGAGGGCGGTGTCATCGTCAAGGGCCTGATGTGGCGGTCCCACCTGGACGGCTTCCGGTTCAGCGAGGAGGAGAACCGTTCCCTCAGCGAGGACGTCGAAGCGGCGGGTGGTGAGTGCCTGCTCGACCTCCGTGTGCGGCCCGGCGGCTCGCACCACCAGAAGATGGTGGTGCTGCGGCACCCCGGCCGTCCGGAGCGCGATGTCGCGTACGTCGGCGGGATCGACCTCTGCCACAACCGCAACGACGACGCCGACCACCGCGGCGACCGCCAATCGCTGCCCCTGGCGCCCCGGTACGGTCCGCACCCCCCGTGGCACGACGTCCAGCTCGCCCTGCGGGGGCCGGTCGTCGGCGACATCGAAGCCGTCTTCCGCGAACGCTGGGAGGATCCCGCGCCGCTCAGCCGCAGTCCACTGATCCGCCTGCGCGAACGGCTGGTCCGGGAGGACACCACTGCGGACGAGCTGCCGCTGCAGGAGCCCGATCCCCCGCCCTGCGGCACGCACGCCGTCCAAGTGCTGCGCACCTATCCGAACCGTCTGCTGCGCGGCTACCCCTTCGCCCCCGACGGTGAGCGCAGCATCGCCCGGGGCTACCTCAAGGCGCTGCTACGGGCCCGTACGCTGATCTACCTCGAGGACCAGTACCTCTGGTCCCCGCGCGTCGTGGACTGCTTCGCCGGCGCACTGCGTGCGCATCCGCAGCTGCGGCTGGCCGCCGTCATTCCCTCCGTTCCGGAGCAGGACGGCCTGCTCACCGGACCCATGAACCTGATCGGACGGATCACCGCCCTGGAGGAACTGCGCCGCGCCGGAGGAGACCGGGTCGCGGTGTTCGGGCTGGAGAACCATGCCGGGACCCCTGTCTACGTGCATGCCAAGGTGTGCGTGATCGACGACGTCTGGGCCGCCGTCGGATCCGACAACGTCAACATGCGCTCGTGGACGCACGACTCCGAGCTGAGCTGCACCGTCCTCGACCGGGCCGCCGATCCGAGACGGCCGCGCGACCCGGGCGGACTCGGGGACGGGGCCCGCCCGTTCGCCCGGGAGCTGCGCCTGGAGCTGATGCGCGAACACCTCGACGCGGGCGCGGGTGGCGGGTACGGGCCGGAGGTCGACCCGCGGAGGGAGGGAGCGCTCTCAGAAGAAGCGCGGTCGGCGGAAACGCGGTCGGCGGAAGCACTGTGCGATCCGTCGACCGCGTTCGACCGGTTCATCGAAGCCGCCGCGGCGCTGGACGCCTGGCACGCGGCCGGGCGCCGCGGCCCGCGTCCTGCGGGCCGCTTGCGCCGCTACGTCGCTCCGCGGCTGCCGACCGTCCGGCGCCTGCTCGCGACCCCGCTGCACCACGCCCTGGTCGACCCCGACGGCCGGCCCCTCGGAATGCGGTTCCGGGGCGGATTCTGACTCCGCGTTCCGCCGCGTTCTGACTCCGCGTTCCGCCGCGCTCAGGTCTTGAGCAGGCGGTTGAAGAAGGAGCGGTAGTGCTGCAACGCCTGCCGCAGGTCCTCCGTCTCCACTTCCTCGCCCCGGCCCCACTGGGCCTCCAGCTCCTGCTTGCGCCCGGCGAAGCTGCCGGCCAGGGTCTGCATGACCTCGGCCACCAGGGCGTCCGCGGACCTCACCGCGCCCTGGGGATCGTCGACGAAGTGGCCTTGGACGTCGCTCCACGCCTGGCGGAACTGCTGAGTGTCGGCGGTGCCGAGGAGCGGTTCCGAGTCACCCTCGGGAGCCGCTGCCGGCGTGTCCGCGCCGGTGGGGGCAACCGTACGTTCCTCCTCCGGGGCCGGCGTGTCCTCGTCGCGCACCTCTCCGTCCCCGCGAAGGTCGCGGTTCTCATAGCCTGAGCCGCCCTCGTAGCCCGCGCGGTCCTCGCGGACTTCCGGGTCCTCCCGAGCCTCGGGGTTCTCGAGGACCTCACGGTCCTGGGTGGCCTCTCCCGGGTACATCGGGACTCCCTCCTCGTCCTCCTTCACGGGATGTGCGAGGTCTTCCGTGGTCAAACCGGCCTGCGAGGGTCGGCCCTCGCTGTCCGAACGGATCTCCATGTCACCGGTTCCTCTCGTCCGTGAGCAGCTCCGTGAAGAGGGCGCGGTAGTGCACCATCGCTCCCCGGAGTTCCTCGGTGGTCGCCCGCCCGTCGGCGCTTCGTACCTTGACGTCGTGGGCGGAGCGGTAGTGGTCCAGCGTGCCCGCGTGGTCGACGGACAGGTCGCGCAGTTGTCCGCCGTACCCGTCGGTGGGGTAGCCGCGCTCGCTCATCAAGCGCGACACCAGTTCGTCCGCTTCGGCCACGGAGCCGTCCGGCCGGTCCACGAAGTGTTCTTGCACGGTGGTCCACTCGTCGGCGTACTGACGGCGCCGCTCGGCGGGGAGCTCCTTGATCTCCAGCCGGTCGTGCCGCTGCTCGCGGGCGCGCAGTTCGCGCTCCGCGGCCAGCGCGCCGCCCTTCTCCTCGACGGTCCGCTCGTACTCCGGCCCGAAGCGGTCGCGCAGGTGGCGCCGGCGCGTCAGCATGGCGAAGATCAACGTCAGTGCCACGACCACGACAACGGCCGCAACGATGATCGCTATGAGTGTGTTCGTAGACATGTGCCGCCTCCATCGAGCGGTTCCATAGGGTCGTCGCCCCCTTCGGCTACCCGCTGTGAGAAGACGAAACCTCCACACCTCGCACATGCCGACCGCGTCGAACTCCGTCCGCGGGCGTCCGCGGGCAGATGGACATGACGTTCGAGCATCCGTCCAGGGCATGGCGACGTTGCGGACCCTGATCCCGCCGGCTGTCATCCCGTGTTCGGTGCCGAGGTGAGCGTGGCCGTGAACGGCCAGGTCGGCGCCCTGCTCGTCCATCGCCTCGGCGAGCAGGCAGCTGCCGAGGAAGGGGTAGATCTCCCGCGGCCCGGCCCGCAAAGGGCGTCGGGTACGGGCGCGGGTGTAGCGGATGAACGCCTTCGTCTCCGGTTCGCCGAACTCGCTGCCGCTGCACCCGGCGAACCCTCCGCAGAAACCCTTGGTCCCCGCGACGCCCACGGTCGTACCGGCGAGTTGGAGGGTGACCCCCTCGCACTCCAGGACGTGTACGCCCGCCGCCCTCAGCTCCCGGGTGACGGCATCCTGTTGGTCGCTCTGGTCGTCGTGGTTCCCGAGGACCGCGACGACGGGCACCGGCAGCCCGTACGTCCGCGCAGGCGCCGGGGGTGTCGGAGGCGGGCCGCAGCAGCCCGGCGCTGTCCGGTCCGAGGTGGATGTTCCCGACGGCCGCCACGCGGATCACGGCAGGTCCTCGGAATGGTCGGGCGCCCGGGGGCGGCTCACGGTGAGGTCTTCGTACCAGTCGAGGCCCGTCAGTTCCTCACCCGCGATGCGCAGGACGGCCGTCCGGCACTGCTCGTCGGGGACGCAGCCCCGGACTACGGCGCGGGAGCCGTGCGTTTCAGAGATGAGGTCGATCTCCTCGCCGCCCGCGCGGCCCTTGACCAGCCAGTCCTCCGGGGCCCGGCGCATGTTGATGCCGCCGCCCTCCAAGGCCTCGACGGCCGGGCGGAGCCGGGGGCTCAGCCCTCCGGGAGCCCGAAGGAGACCGGCCGGATTCGCCGGGGTGGTCTTGAGAACCACGGCGCCTCACTCGGCCGGGGACAACGCTGCACTGCTGCACTGCTGCACCTGGAGCATCCAACCGCCGCATATCGGCGTACACACTCCTACAAGACCCGAGCAGACGTGGGGCCGGCCCCCGACGGCGGCCACCTCGTTCGCCGCGGGTGCGGTGTGGCGGCGCGGAAGGTGTGGAACACATTCCGCCGACCCCCTTCCTGTCGAAAGGCCGCCCCATGCACTTCACCCTCCGCAAGGACCTCGGACTGCTTTCCCTGCGCCTCGCGGCAGGCGGGGTCCTGATGGCACACGGAACGCAGAAGCTCTTCGGCTGGTTCGGCGGTGGCGGCATCGAAGGCACGGCCCGGGCGATGGAGCACATGGGCTTCGCTCCGGGCAGGCGGAGCGCCATCGCCGCCGGGCTCGGCGAGGCGGGTGGCGGTGCCCTGCTCGCGCTGGGTCTCGCCACCCCCGCGGCGGGCGCCGCTGCGGCGGGCGCCATGGCAGGGGCCGTCTCGGTCCACGCTCCCGCCGGCTTCTTCGCCCAAGGAGGCGGCTTCGAGTACCCGGCCCTGCTCGGCACCGTCGCCGCCTCCCTCGGCGTTACGGGCCCGGGGCGCATCTCCCTCGACCACCTCAGCCGGCACCGGCTCGACCGTCCCGCCGTCATCGCGGTGGCGTTCGCCCTCAGCGCGGTCGCGGCCACCGTCGTCGTCAAGCGGCGCGTGGCCACGATGGAGTCTGCGGCCGGAGCCGACGAGGACTGATCGGCCCTCCGACGGCGCACGCGGCCGGACCGCGGCACCGGCGGGGACAGGGCCGGGCACAGCGGCACCCCAGGTGTGCGCCGGCCGGAGTCGGGTACGCGCGAAGCATGTCTTCCTCCAAGATTTCCGGGGTCGGGCATCCCGTGACCCCTTGGAACGACAGCACCCTCGGCCTGCTGACCCACGGCTACGCCTGGCTGCCCAACCGGATGCGGGACTCCGACGACGACACGGTCAGGACCCGTCTGCTGGGCCGGCCCACCACCGCACTGCACGGGCCGGACGCGGTCGACTTCTTCTACGACGAGAAGCACGTGGTACGGGCCGCGGCCCTGCCGGATCCCGTCCTGGACACGCTGTTCGGACAGGGCGCCGCCCCCACCCCCGACGGGGACGCGCACCGGGTCCGCAAGGCCGTGTTCACCGCCCTCTTCGAGGACGGCTCCGGCGTCGCCGCGCTGGGCGGGCACGTCGCAGGACGGTGGCGCCGGGCGATGGCCGGCCGGCGGCTCGAGCGCGTGGTGCTCTTCGACGAGGCCGCCGAGGTGCTCGCGCTGGCCGTCTGCGACTGGGCCGGCGTGACCCTGTCCGCCCCGGCGGCCGCCGTGCTGGCGCGGGACTGCACCGCCATGGTCGACGGCTTCGCCGCCCCGGGCCCCCGGTACCTGCGCGCCCGCCGGGCGCGCCGCCGCCAGGAGGAAGCCCAGGGCGCCCTGATCTCCGAGGTCCGGCGCGCTCCGGAAGCGGAGGCCGGGCACTCGGCCCTGGCGACGGTGGCATGGCACCGGGACCTGGACGGGAACCTCCTGGACCTCCACACGGCAGCCGTGGCACTGCTCGACGTCATCAGGCCGACCGTCGCGGTCGCCTGGTTCGCCACGTTCGCCGCCCACGCCCTGCACCGCTGGCCCCACCATCGCGAGCTGCTGCGCGCCGATGCCGACGGGCACTACGCCGAGGCGTTCGCACGCGAGGTACGGCGTTTCTACCCCTTCGCCCCCTTCGCGGGCGGACTCGCCGCCCAGGACCTGACCTGGCACGGCCACGACATCCCGAGGGACTCGCTCGTCCTGCTGGACCTGTACGGCCAGAACCACGACCCCGCCCTGTGGGAGCAGCCGTACCGGTTCGACCCGCACCGGTTCGCCCATTCCCGGGGCCCCCGCGCCCCGCTGGACGACCTCGTCCCGCAGGACGGCGCAGACCCGGCCCGCGATCACCCCTGTCCCGGCGAGGACATCACCGTGACCGCGCTCGCCACCCTCGCCGGCGAGCTGGCGCGCCTGGACTACAGCGTCCCCGACCAGGACCTGACGATCCCCCTGTCCCGCATGCCGACCCTCCCCCGCAGCGGGTTCGAGCTGCGGTTGAACTGAAGGTCCCCCGAAGGCCGGCCCCGTTGCGCGGCCCGTCCGCCACGGTCCGTCCACCCGGTCCCGCCGACCGGAATGGAATCAAGGAGCGGAAACCCCTGTCTGACTCCGGCTCCGGATGGCAGGCTCTAGTCCTCGAAGCGCGTCCTGGGGGGATCACACGTGATGGAGCCGGGTACGGGCATGGGCCTGCGGGGCCGCAGCGGCATCGTGTCGCTGGTCGAGTCGTGCCTGAAGGAGAACCCGGCGGCCGAGCGGCCCCTGACCATGCTCCTCGGGCCGGCCGGTAGCGGAGCCAGCGAAGCGCACAGCGCGCTCATGGAGCGCTTCGGGCCCCACTACCCCTTCGCCTTCGTCAACTTCGGCGGGGCCCAGTCCTTGCTGCCGCGCTACGCCCTCGGACTCCTGGCCCGCCAACTGGAACGCAAGCTGCCCCGCTACGGCCGCTCCCACTTCCCGCTGCTCAGCCTCGGCCTGCTCGCCTCCGACCAGGAGCTGCGCATGCGCAACCTCGCGGAGGGCCGGCGCGCCGTGCAGCGCCAGCTGGACCGGTTCCAGGAGGAGAACGAGGCCCGTCACGGCGACTACCTGGCGGCCTTCTTCGAGGTGGGCATGGGTGCGGTCGGCATGCCCGAGGGTGCCTCCAGCGCCGCGCTCGCCCTCTTCCAGGACGCCCTGCGGCGCGGCCGGCGCACCGTGCCGGGCCTGCTCGGCGGCAGACTGGGCAGCCGGCTCACGACCGGAGCCCACTGGTACGGGCGCCACCCCATGACCCGCAGCGCGGACCCGATGGAAGCCCTCGTGGAGCTCAACCTGTGGCGCCACGAGGGCGACGAGAACGAACAGGAGCGGCTCGATCTCGTCCTCTTCTCGGCCTTCCTGGAAGACCTCAGGCGCAACACCGCCCGCAACTTCATGCCCCGCTCCTACCTGCTGCTGCTGGACAACGCCCACACCGAGTACGGCCGTCACTTCCTCGACCTGTTACTGCGCTCCCGGCACGACCAGACCGTGGTGGCCGGGCACGCCAGCGATCCGCTGACCGTCGTCGCCAGCTCGAACCGCTGGTTGCCCCGCTGGGGTCCGGCGACCGGGGACTCCTGGCCCTGGCAGCTGCGCGGCCCCGACCGGGCCTCCCTGGCCGACTGGCACGCCCATCGGCCGCCCCGGGACAGCGAGGACAGCTGGTGGTACCCGCTGCGCCTGCGCGACCTCAATCTGGACGAGGTGCGGATCCGGATCGAGCTCCAGCTCGGCGGGAACAGCGACCTGGCCCCGCTCACCCGCCTCACCCCCTTCGTGCACCGGCTCACGGGCGGGCTGCCGCGCGCCGTCCACCAGGTGCTCGACGTGCTGCGCCAGGCCGGGTCGCTCCCCGACTCCGGCCCCCAGCAGGACCGTTGGCTGCGCACCCTGCCCGACCGGCCGCTGCGCACCGGGGAGGACTCCGCCTCGCTCGCCGACACCGCCCTCGGCCATCTCCTGCGCGACCTCGACGGGACCCAGCGCACGGCCCTGGCCGAATGCGCCGCCGCCCGGGACTTCTCCGTGGCCACCCGGCTGCTCAGCCCCGACGACTCCCTGTTCGGCGACATCCGGGCCCGCTGGCTGCTGACCGGACCCGTTGCCGTGGTACCCGTACTCCACCCGTGGCTGCGCCGGCTGCTCCTGTGGCGGCTGGCCGCGCGCCCCGACGGGTGGGACGCCGCGCACGAACTCCTCGCGGAGTACTACCGCGACGAGGGCAAGCCGGTGCAGGAGATGTACCACCGGCTCGCCCTCGGGCGCACCGAGGAGGTCACCGCCCATCTGACCCGGCGCTTCACCGTCGTACCGGCCGCCCAGTGGATCTCCGAGCTCGACGCGATCACCGCCGCCCCGAACCGTCTGCCCTCCGACAGCGGACCGCTGGAGCTGCTCTCCGGGCTCGTCCCGCGCCGGCCGGGGCGCGTGATGGACACGGAGGCCGTGATCCACACCCTGGTGACCACGCGCTGGGTGTGGAGCGATCCGCTCGCCGACCCCGCCATGCGGCTGGTCAACCTCATCGCCGACGGCTACACCCAGCTGTCCCAACTCCGGAGGAACGACATCGTGGCCCTGTTCAACGAGGCCGAGCGGTACCGTCATTGGCGCGATCCCCAGACCGCGGGCTGGGAGGGCTGAGCGCATGCCGAGACTCGAATGGCCGCTGCACGTCGTTCGCCGCGTCGCGTTGGCCACGGCGGCGGCCGTCACCCTGGTCGCGGCGCTCTGGTTGGGTGCGGGCTGGATCCAGGAACGCCTCGCCAGGTGCGCCGACGGGGTCGTGGAACAGGGACCGGGCGACGAATGCGTCGGGGTGAGCGACGGCTCGTACGTCTTCGCACCGCACCTCGACGCCGTCAGCAAGAAGATCGAGGAGGAGAACCGCCGGGTCCTCGCGAACGCGGACAAGGACCCGTACGTCAGCGTCGCCTACTTCACCTCGTTCACCACCACCGCCTCCGACAGCAACTCCGCCGAGGGCGTCCGGCACGAACTCCAGGGCGCCTACCTCGCCCAGTACCGGCACAACCAGGGCGACTTGGAGGCCACTCCCAAGATCCGGCTGCTGATAGCCAACCCGGGCAGCAAGTCCACGCAGTGGAAGCACACCGTCGACGAACTGATCGCCCGCAAGGACTCCCCGGACCGGCTGGTCGCGGTGGCCGGCCTCGGCCCCAGCACCGACGAGAACCTCGCGGCCATAAAGCGCCTCTCCGACAACGGGATCGCCATGGTCGGGGCCACCCTGACCGCCACGAGCATCCAGGACATCGACAACTTCGTCCGGATCGCCCCCACCAATGAGGACGAGGCGTACGCGGGCGCCGGCTACCTCAAACGGCGCGGGGTCTCCACCGCCGTCGTCATCCAGGACGTGGCGAAGGGAGACCTCTACGCCGCCACCCTCGGCAAGGCCTTCACCAAGGCGTTCCAGGAGGGCGACAAGCACAAGCTCGTCGCCGAGAGCATGACCTACGACTCCTCCGTGAGCAGCGCCTGGCAGAACGAACTGCACTACATGACCAGCCAGTTGTGCCAACAGCATCCCCAACTCATCTACTTCGCGGGCCGCGGTCTGCACCTCACGCACTTCCTCGATTCGCTCGCCAACCGCAGCTGCACCGAGCAGCGGTTCACCGTGTTCACGGGCGACGACACGACCAACCTGAACGCCGAGCAGCTCGCCCGCGCCGCGGCGACGGGCATCGAGGTGCTCTACACCGGACTCGCCCACCCCGACATGTACCGCGCGGCCCCGCAGGCGGTGTCGGCGCCCTCCGCGAAGAACTTCCAGCCGGGCGGAGTGCTGGACCAGTGGTTCCCGCACGACTCCCGTGAGGACGGCGGGGCCCTGATGGGCCACGACGCGGTCCTCGCCGCGGCCAACGGCATCCGGATGGCCGCCCACTGGCAGGGTCAGGTCGTCGGCGACGCCGTGGCCCGGATGTTCCACCAGATGGACGGCACCCAGCAGGTGGCCGGGGCCAGCGGGTTCATCTCCTTCCAGAACAACGGCAATCCACGCAACAAGGCCGTCCCCGTCCTGCGCCTCAACGCCAAGGGACAGGTGGAGTTCGTGGAGGTCTCCGCGGCGGAGGGCAAACCACCACAGGAACAATGACGCACCCTCCGCTCCGGGAGACCGGCCCGGGTCGCACCTCGGCCCGGTCAGCCGAAGCCCTGTGCTCCGATCCTCGCGTACGTGCCGGCCAGGTGGTGGATGTCGCGCTCCGCGCCCTCGTACAGCCACTGCCGGTACGTGGCTGCGGCCTGGCGGGGGTCCAGCGCGCCGTCCGCCACGGCAGCCGTGAGGCTGCCTGCCGTCCAGCCGGACAGCAGGGCCCGCAGCACGCCGTGGGAGGAGGCCGGGTCCAGCTGCGCGCCGGCGTCGCCGACCACGAACCAGCCCGGCCCCGCGGGGGCCCCGGACAGAACGCGGCCTCGCCCGTCCTGGCCGCCGCGAGCGCCGCGGCGGTACGCATCCACCTCGCGCGGGGTCAGGCCGGGGCGGCCTGCACCGAGGCCGACCGGGGACTCGCGCGTCCGGCACAAGGGGCTGGCCCTGGAATGCGTACCGGATTCAGGTGAACTGGCCCTACTGGCGGCAGAGTTCGAACGCATCGGGGCCGCATCGGAGGCGGCCCGGTGCCGGCGGGCGCTGCGCGGGAGCGGGCACGTGACGACGCCCCGGCGCGGCGGGGGCGGGTACGGCGAGGGGCTGTCGCCGCGGGAGGCCGACGTGGCCCGACTGGTGGCGGCGCGTACGGCGTCGCGAAGAACGTCAAGCTGGTCGGGGTGCGCGTGCTCGACTGCCAGGGTTCCGGTTCCACGGAGCAGATCGCGGCCGGGATGGACTGGATCGCGAAGAACGCGAAGAAGCCGGCCGTCGTCAACATGTCCCTGGGCGGCAGCGCCGACCGTGCGCTCGACGACGCCGTGGCCGGGGTCATCAACGCGGGCGTGCCGGTGGCCGTCGCGGCGGGCAACGACAGCGAGGACGCCTGCAACACCAGCCCGGCGCGCCTGCCCGCGGCCATCACCCTCGGTTCCACGGACAGCAACGACGCCCGGTCCAGCTTCTCCAACTACCGTTCCTGCCTAGACATGTTCGCTCCGGGTGGCTCCATCGTCTCCACCAAGACGGGCGGGGGCACGCAGACGATGAGCGGCACCTCGATGGCCACTCCGCACACGGCGGGAGCGGCGGCGGGCCGCCCAACAAGTTCCTGAACGTGACCAAGCTCGGCGCTCCCACCCAGCCCGGTGAGCCGGTCGCGGACTTCGCCGCCCAGTGCTCGACGGCGACCGCTTCGTGCCGCATCGACTGCTACGGCTTCGGTACCGGCCAGTCCCTCTGCTTCACTTCCTGATCCTGCACCACTCGCACGGCGCCCCGGCCCTCTCCCTCCCCGGAGAGGGCCGGGGCGGCCTGGCCGGCCGGGAAGCGTAGACGCCAAAAGTGAACTCGACTAGCGTTTCAGGCATGGACCCGGAGCGTGCCGCACGGCTCGACAACATCCGTACACCGCGCGGCCGTTACGCGAAGGGGGTCCTGCGCCGCAACGAGATCCTGACGGTGGCCCTGGAAGTCTTCGCGATGATCGGCGAGAAGGGCGCACTGATCAAGGAGATCGCCGACCGCGTGGGCCTGTCCCAAGCCGGCGTCCTGCGCTACTTCGGCTCCCGCGAGGGCTTGTTGATATGGGTCCTTGCCGAGCGCGACCGGATCGCCAGGGAACGGACGGCCGGTGAGCCCTGCCCGGACCCGATCTCCTCGATGGCCGCCACGCTGCGCCGCTGCGGCGACGTGGCCGGTCTGGTGCGCTTGTACGTGAGCATGGCGGCCGCGTCCGGCTTCCCCGGCCACCCGGCGCGCGACTTCTTCGAGGTACGCAACGGCGACCTCCTCATCGCCCTGCGCGACGGCCTCGCCGCACTGCAACGCGAGGGTCGCATCCGCCCCGACATCGCCCCCGAAGCGATCGCCCGGCTCGCCCTGGCCGCTGCCGACGGCATCCAGCACCAGTGGCTGCTCGACCCCGGCGTGGACATGGGGAGCGTCATCGACACCATCGTCGCCCTGGTCGTGGACGTCGTCCCGCCTCCCGGGGCGCCGGCCGGCGAAGGGCACGGTCCGCCGCCTTCCTGACGCACGGCGCCACCACCCGGCCCCGCCCCTCCGCGCTCCTCCCCGTCCGGGCCGGCCTCCATCCGGCGGCGCCGCACGGCAGCCGCGTACGCAGAGGAGTTCCTCCTTGTCGCACGGACCGAGCCACCATCTCCCCGGCGGGTGGGCCCGTTGGGCCGTCGTCGGTGCGATCGCCGCGGCGCTGACGCTGTCGGGCTGTACCAGCGACGGTGACGACCGGAGCCCGGAGGGGCGGAGCCCTGAAGGGCGGACCGCGTCCGCGCCGGTACCCGAGGGCGACGCGTTCTACGACCCGCCGAACCCGCTGCCCGCGGGAAAGCCCGGCACGGTCATCCGCCAACGCCCCTACGCGCCGCCGGAGGCGACGTTGACGCTGCCGTCGCACACCTTCCTGGTGATGTACCTGAGCACCGGGACGGACGGCAAGCCGGTGGCCGCGACCGGGCTGGTGACCGTTCCGGACGGGACCGCGCCCGCCGGCGGGCGGCCCGTCGCCGCCGTGGACCACGGCACCATGGGCATCGGTTCGGCGTGCGCCCCGTCCCGCATCCCGGCCTTCGCCGGGCTGCAGGACGCGAGTCCGGTCGGAAAGCTGCTCGCGCGCGGGTTCGTCGTCGTACAGCCCGACTACATCGGCCTGGGCGTGACCGGGGTCAGACATCCGTACCTCAACGGCGAGTCCGCCGCGTACGCCACCCTCGACATCGTCCGCGCCGCCCGCGGGATCGATCAGGGGGCGGCCGCGACCACGCTCGTCTACGGCGGCTCGCAGGGCGGGCACGCGGCACTGTGGAGCGCGCACCACGCCGCCGCGTACGCCCCCGACGTCGACCTCAAGGGCGTGGTCGCCAACGCGCCGGCGGTCGGATTCGAGTGGATGCCCGCCCTGTTCGCCCAGCAGGACGCGACGGCCACCACCTACACCGGGATCCTGCTGCTGCTCATCAACGGGGCCGCTGCGGCCGACCCGGCGGTCAAACCCGCCGAGCTGCTCACCCCCGCGGGCCTGGCCGCCGCGGACCGCATCTGGACCCAACCCTGCATGGCCGCCGACCCCGATCTGCCGCCCGCCTCGGACGTCCTGCGACCGGGCGCCGATCTGGCACCCCTCAACGCCGCGCTGAAGGCCAGCGCCGCCGGCGAGGCCACCATCAAGGTCCCGGTGCTGTTGCCGCAGGGCGGGAACGACGTGCTGAGCAACCTCAACCAGACGCTCGCCCGGGAGCTGTGCGACAAGGGCGTCGACCTGGAGTTCAAGTACTACGCCGACCAAGGCCACACCATCGGCGACGGCCCGCTCGACGATGCGATCGCCTGGATGGACGCCCGGCGCGCCGGCACTCCGACGGCCGCGAGCTGCCTCTTCTGAGGGCCTGTCCTGCCCACGTTCCGAGCGGGTCCGTCCCGCACATTCCGAGCGGATCCGTCCTGCAAACGGGTGACTTACCGCTACGTGTACCGCTCACAGCCGTTGCCAGGGCGAATCACCCGACGGGTACCGCCCCGCTCCAGCGAAGGATTACCAGGCAATGCTGAAGAAGATGATGGTCACCGCTGTCACCACTGCTGCCGCCATCGGCGCCGGTGGCGCCATGGCCGCCCCGGCCATGGCCATCGGCAACGACAACGGGATCAACACCGTCAACGGCAACGGCGCCGTGCAGGCGTACGGCAACCAGAAGACGCACGGCGACAAGAGCCCGCAGCTCTCCGTGATCCAGGGCACGGCGAACAAGCCGTGCATCGGCCTGCCGGTCAAGGTCAACGCTCAGTCGCTCGTCGCCATCCTCGCGAACGTGGGCGTCCAGGACATCAACGTCCTCTCCAACCCGCAGAACCAGCAGTGCGCCGAGAACTCCACCCAGGCCAAGGGCGACGAGCCGCTCTCCCACATCCTGGACAACATCCCGGTTCTGTCGGG